>JAEYZJ010000192.1 GCA_023430705.1 Pseudomonadota bacterium
GCCGTGGGATACAGATCCCGGGAACCTACTTACGTAGGTGGGCGCCGTGTGCCCGAACCCACGGGTCCGGGCGGGGACAGCTCCCTTCAGGATCAGTACGGCCCCGGGGAAAAATGATCCAACACGCACCGGGCAGCTCCGACAATATAGGGGCGGCATGCCGCCCACGCCAAGCGCTACTTTCCATTTCCTCGTCGCGGCCGGACGAAATGGCCCGGATGGGCCGGCCTGAAGCCCACTACGGACCTCGGATCTTGTCGTCACGATTGCGGCGCCTGCTTGCACGCCGCGTTCGGGACGCCTACCTCTTGGCGATGCGCGACGGCATCCGTCTGCTGATCGGGTTCGCGCTGGCCGTGACCTGCGCGACCGGTGCGATGGCGGTCGAGGAGGAACAGGCGGCCGAGACCCGCTCGTGCCAGCCGGTCGCCGCGGCAGCGCCGGCGTGGGTCACGATCTGCATCCGGCAGGCCCACTACTTTCGCGACACCTGCAGCGCCATCCAGTTCTACGCCTGGCGGGAGCGCCTGCCCGAGGGCTATTTCGCCCGCCTGATCTGGCAGGAGAGCCGCTTCGACCCGCACGCGCTCAGCGTTGCCGGGGCGCAGGGCATCGCCCAGTTCATCCCCTCGACGGCCCGCATCCGGGCGCTCCGCAACCCGTTCGATCCCACCGAGGCGCTGGCCCGGTCGGCCGAGTACCTGCGCTTCCTCTCCGACAAGTTCGGCAATCTCGGGCTTGCGGCAGTGGCTTACAACGGCGGCGAAGGCCGCGCCGCGAGCTATGTCGCGGCTGCCGGCTACCTGCCCGCCGAGACGCGCGACTATGTCGAGGTGATCACCGGCCTTGCCGCCGACGCCTGGCTCGGCGGCGACCGGCAGGTGGACTATGCGCTGAGCAAGTCCGGCATCTTCGTCGAGGATTGCCTCAAGCTCGCGGCGGGCGAGATCGTGCCCCGCCTCGACCGCCCGCCGAGCGAATGGAAGCCGTGGGGCGTGATGCTGGCGCAGGACTTCTCCCAAGGTATCGCCATCCGCCGCTTCGAGCGCGTGCAGGCGGCCCACCCCGAGATCCTCGGCAGCGAGAAACTGATGCTGCTGATGGCCCGCAACCCCAGTTTCGGGCCCCGCCTCAGGCACTTCGCCATGATCGGGCGCGACAACAGGGCCGATGCCGAAGCCCTCTGCGGCAAGCTGCAGGCCGCCGGCGCTTCGTGCCTCGTGCGCAAGAACTAGCAGCTGCACCTCGAAACCAGGAGTTCGCGGCCCGCTGCCCGGACCTCTCGCCGGCCCTCGCCGTGCAGCTCAACCACGTCGCCCCGGCGCATGCCACCGGGCGGACGGCAAGCTCGACGCCGCCCGACCGCTCAGGCGTGGCTCTGCCCAGCCGCCCCGGTCTCGTCGATCGCCGTCGCGATCGACTCGATCTTGCGGGCCGCCTCGTTGAGGCGCTTGGCGAACTTGTGCTCGAGATCCTCGGCTTCGCGCGACAGGGCCTCGCCCGCCTGTGTCAGGTTGGCGACGTCCTGCCGGAGTTCGGCGATCCGTTTCTCGGCCTCTGCCAGCTCGTCGAGGACCGCGATCCCCGCCATCACCGTCAGCCGGTTGTCGCCGATCTCGCCGAACGTGCCCTTGAACTGGTCGATCTGCGCATTGAAGCGGTCCGCGAGCCCGAGCAGGTGCTGCTCCTGACCCTCCTCGCAGGCCATGCGGAACTTGCGGCCATTGATCTCGACATTGACCTCGGGCATCAGCTCTCTCCCTTGGCCAGCACTTCGCGCACCGACTCCATGGCGACCACGAGGCGGCGCGCCACTTCCGCCGAGCTCTCGTCGAGCCGCCTGGCCCGGGCGCTCACCTTGTCCAGCTCCTGCGCCAGCTTCTGCCTCTCGCCCATCAGCTTGTTGGTATCGGCCTCGATGCGGCTATGCGCCCGCACCCGGCCGTTGAGGCCGCGCACGCTGGCCTCGAGGCGTGCGAACGCCCGGTCGAGCCGACCGGCGGCCGCTTCGTAACCTTCGTCAGTGCTCTGCTCTGCCACGGCGACCCCCGCACGTGAAAACGGCGATTCCGACAGCCACTATAGCGCAAAGCCGGAGCATCGTGGCAATTGCCGCCCCTCCGGGAGGCGAGATTGACAGGTCAAGGGAACCTGCTAAGCGTCAACCCGCCTCGCAGAACGGGTGCGTGGCGCCCGTTTTCCGGGCTTCTTCAGCGCTAGCCGAAAGCAGGTCCCATGCCGAATTCCAAGCAAGCCAACGAGATGGCCAACGCCATTCGCTCCCTCGCAATGGATGCGGTGGAGAAAGCCAACTCCGGCCATCCGGGCTTGCCCATGGGCGTGGCGGACATCGCCACCGTGCTGTTCACCAAGGTCATGAAGTTCGACCCCGCCGATCCGTGGTGGCCCGATCGTGACCGCTTCATCCTGTCGGCCGGCCACGGCTCGATGCTCCTCTACGCCTCGCTCTACCTGCTGGGCTACGAGGACATGACCATCGACCAGATCAAGCAGTTCCGCCAGCTCGGTGCGCGCACCGCCGGTCATCCCGAGTTCCATTTCGCCGCCGGCATCGAGACCACCACCGGCCCGCTCGGGCAGGGCATCGCCAACTCGGTCGGCTTCGCCGTCGCCGAGGCCAAGCTCGCCGCCGAATTCGGCTCCGACCTCGTCGACCACCATACCTGGGTGATCGCCGGCGACGGCTGCCTGATGGAGGGCGTCAGCCAGGAGGCGATCTCGCTCGCCGGGCACCTCAAGCTCAACAAGCTCGTGGTCATCTGGGACAACAACAACATCACCATCGACGGCCGCGTCTCGAACGCCGACTCGACCGACCAGATCGCCCGCTTCAAGGCCTGCGGCTGGAACACGATCGAGGTCGACGGCCTTGACCAGGAGGCCGTCGAGAAGGCGCTGCTCGCCGCCAGGCAGTCGACCGACAAGCCCACCCTGATCGCCGCCAAGACCATCATCGGCTTCGGGGCGCCCAAGAAGGCGGACTCGCACTCCGTCCACGGCTCGCCGCTCGGCGCCGAGGAACTGGCCGCCGCCAAGCAGAAGCTCGGCATCGATTATCCGGCCTTCGAGATCCCGCCGCACATCCTCAATGCCTGGCGCGCCGCCGGCACCCGTTCAGCCAATGCCCGCGGCGACTGGCAGGGCCGGCTCGCCGCCGCCCCGGCCGAGCAGCGGACCGAGTTCGAACGCCGCATCAAGGGCGAACTGCCCAGGGGCTGGAACGAGGCGATCGAGGCCTACAAGACGAAGCTCATCGCCGACAAGCCGAAGGTCGCGACCCGCAAGTCGAGCCAGATGGCGCTCGAGGTGATCAACAAGGTACTGCCCGAAACCATCGGCGGCTCCGCCGACCTGACCGGCTCCAACCTCACCAACACACCCGAGACCCAGCCCTTCACGGCCGAGGATCGCACCGGCCGCTACATGCGCTACGGCATCCGCGAGCACGAGATGGCGGCGGCCATGAACGGCATCGCGCTCCACCGGGGCCTGATCCCCTATGGCGGCACGTTCCTCGTCTTCACCGACTATGCCCGCCCGGCCATCCGCCTCTCCGCCATCATGGAGCAGAAGGTCATCTACGTGATGACCCATGACTCGATCGGGCTCGGCGAGGACGGCCCGACGCACCAGCCCGTCGAGCACCTCTCGACGCTGCGCGCCATCCCCGGCCTGCTCGTCTTCCGTCCGGCCGACGCGGTCGAGACGCTGGAGTGCTGGCAGCTGGCGATCGAGGCGGAAAAGCCCTCGATCCTCGCGCTGTCGCGCCAGAACCTGCCCGCGCTCCGCACCGAGGCGGTGGAGGGCAACCTGTCCGCCAGGGGCGCCTACGTCATCGCCGGCGAGGCCGAGGCCGACGCGGTGATCTTCGCCACCGGCTCGGAGGTCGCCATCGCCGTAGCGAGCCTCGATCTGCTCAAGGAGCAGGGCATTTCCGCCAAGGTCGTCTCGGTGCCCTCGATGGAGCTGTTTGCCGCCCAGCCCGAGGAATACCGCAGCGGCGTGATCGGCAGGCCCAAGGCCAAGGTGGCGATCGAGGCCGGCATCGAGATGAGCTGGTCCAAGCTGCTCGGCGACAAGGGCCGCTTCATCGGCATGCACTCGTTCGGCGCCAGTGCCCCGGCCGAGAAGCTGTACGAGCACTTCGGCATCACTTCAAAAGCCATAGTTGAAGCCGTCATGGCGCAGTTGTAAGACACCGCGCTCTTCCTCCTCCCAAAGAAGTTCCAAGGAGCCATCATGGCTGTACGCGTCGCAATCAATGGCTTCGGCCGCATTGGCCGCAACATCCTGCGCGCCATCGTCGAAAGCGGCCGGAACGACATCGAAGTCGTCGCCGTCAATGACCTGGGCCCGGTCGAGACCAACGCCCACCTGCTCCGCTACGACAGCGTGCACGGCAAGTTCCCGCACGAAGTGACGGTCGACGGCGACACGATCACCGCCGGCAACCAGAAGTTCAAGGTGACGGCCGTCAAGGACCCGACCCAGCTGCCGCACAAGGAGCTCGGCGTCGAGATCGTGCTCGAGTGCACCGGCATCTTCACCTCCAAGGAGAAGGCTTCGGCCCACCTGACCGCCGGCGCGAAGAAGGTGATCATCTCGGCTCCCGGCGAGGGCGCCGACAAGACCATCGTCTACGGCATCAACCACCAGAGCCTGAGCAAGGACGACGTGGTGATCTCGAACGGCTCGTGCACCACCAACTGCCTCGCCCCGATGGCCAAGGTCATGAACGACCTCGTCGGCATCGAGAAGGGCATGATGACCACGGTGCACAGCTACACCGGCGACCAGCCCACGCTCGACACCATGCACAAGGACCTCTACCGCGCCCGTGCCGCGGCACTGAGCCAGATCCCGACCTCGACCGGCGCCGCCAAGGCCATCGGCCTCGTGCTGCCGGAGCTGAAGGGCAAGCTGGACGGTATCTCGATCCGCGTGCCGACCCCGAACGTGTCGCTGGTCGACCTGAAGTTCATCTCCGGGCGGAACACGACCGTCGAGGAAGTGAACAACGCGCTGAAGGCAGCCGCCGACGGCCCGCTCAAGGGCGTGATGACCTACACCCTGCACCCGCTGGTGTCCTCGGACCTCAACCACGATCCGCACTCGTCGACCATCCTGATCGACCAGACCAAGGTGATCGACGGCAACTTCGTCAACATCATGGGCTGGTACGACAACGAGTGGGGCTTCTCGAACCGCATGGCCGACGTGACCGCGCTGTTCGCCAAGACGCTCTGAACCGGTGCCGCTCGAGCGTGACCTCCGCTGGCAGCAGGTGGACGGCATCGGGCTCGAGCATTGCCGCGTGACCGAGGCTGCGGACGGCATCACCGTCCGCAGTGCGCTTGTCGGCGAGGACAATGGCCTCGCCTTCGGCGTCTTCTACGAGATCACCCTCGAGCCCGACTGGACCTTCCGGGCGCTGACGCTCCGCCGCAATGACGGCCGGGTGCTGCGGCTCACCTCGAACGGCCAGGGCGACTGGAAGCTCGACGGACGCCGGGCGCCTGCCTTCGAGGGCTGCGTCGACATCGACATTTCAGGCACCCCGCTGACCAACACCCTGCCGATCCGGCGGGCCAGGTTCAGCCCCGGCGCACCGCAGGGCTTCGACATGGCGTGGGTGCCGCTCGATACGCTGGAGCCCGTGCGCGACGGCCAGGTCTATACCCGCCTCGATGACGGCCGTTTCCGCTACGCGGCCGCCGACGGCAGCTTCACCCGGGAGCTGACCGTCGATGCCGACGGTTTCGTGCTCGACTACCCCACGCTCTTCCGCCGGGTCTGAATAGTCCTGCCATGCCGGCGCCGCATATGTGGCGACATCGCCACAGTTGCCGGCAGACGTGCCCGAAACCGCCTCGGAGGCTTGGCGGACCATACTCTACGTGGCTAACCTGGGATTTGTACTCAGGCCATTTTGTTCAACAGGATGTTAGACCATGCGATTGCTCGCCACGCTTGCGACCTCGGCTGCGCTGTCCACGCTCGCTACGTCGGCGGCACTTGCAGATCCGAGCGGCTACATCGGCCTCGGCGGTGAACTGGGACTGCTCCAAATCGAGACCTTCGAAAGCGATCCCCTTGACGCCGATGGATCCGGGTTCGCGTTCCTCGCCAGCGGGGCCTACATGTTCACGCCGGTTCTCGGACTTCAGGGGGACGTCCGCGCCGTCTTCCGCAGTTTCGAGGGCGACAGTATACCCGAAGTCGACGTAACCACCTTCGACGGCGCGATCCACGGCTTCTATCGCGAGGAGAACAACTTCCTCGTCGGCGCCTTCTTCCAGTTCGGCACGGGCACGACCTCGAGTGGCGACACCGAGCTTGATACGCAGCGGAACTACGCCGGCGCCGAGGCTCAGGTCTTTCTCGACAACCTGACGCTGTATGGCCAGGCCGGCCTGCAGCAGGCCGAGCTCGGTGACGACGTGTTCAGCTTCGGCATGAACGGCTGGTTTGCCTCGCTGGAAGCCCGCTACTTCCTGACCCCCGACCTGCGGATCGATGCCCACGTGGGCGCCTCCGCTTACGACATCGACGTGCTGGTCCTCTCGGGGGACATCACTACCGTCAACTTCGGTGTGGGCGCGGAATACAAGTTCGAGAACCTGCCGGTTTCGCTGTTCGCGACTTATGACCTCTACGCATCGAGCATGGAGGAGAACGGAAACGACGCGGGGTCCTTCGACGATCACCGCATCCTCATCGGCGCCAAGTTCGCGATCGGCGAGGACAGCCTTATGGCGCGGGATCGCAGCGGCGCATCCCTCAAGCCGGTCGACAGCCCCCTCCTGAGCATTTCCGTGCCGCCGCAGTGATCGTCGGATGAACGACAGGTCGATGGGCGCCCGCGGGCGCCCATTGCTTTTCGGGGACAGGCCGCGCGCGGTCCTGCTGTTGTCCCCGCCCCAATACTTGCTATAGCAGCGGCATCCCCTCCAACAGCGGACGCGTGAGATGGCTGCCTTCAAGACCCTCGACGATTTCGACCTCTCGGGTAAGCGCGTTCTGGTGCGGGCCGACCTCAACGTGCCGGTGGCCGATGGCAGGGTGACCGACGCCACCCGCATCGAGCGGCTGGTGCCGACCATCCGCGAGATCATCAAGGTCGACGGCAAAGCCATCATCCTCAGCCATTTCGGCCGCCCCAAGGGCAAGGTCGACCCCGAGTTCTCGCTCGAGCAGGTGGTGCAGGCGGTAGCCGAGGAGACCGGCCACCCCGTCGGGTTCGTGGCCACGGACTGGAACGACGTGGACAAGGCCCGACAGGCCATCGACGAGGCGCCCGCGGGCTCGATCCTCGTGCTCGAGAACACCCGCTTCCACCCCGGCGAGGAGGCCAACGACACCGAGCTGGCCAAGCGCATGGCCTCGCTCGGCGACATCTACGTCAACGATGCCTTCTCGGCCGCCCATCGCGCCCACGCCTCGACCGAGGCCATCGCCCACCTGCTCCCCGCGGCCGCCGGCCGCGCCATGGAGCAGGAACTGCGGGCGCTCGAACAGGGGCTCGGCGATCCGCAGCGCCCGGTGATCGCCATCGTCGGCGGCGCCAAGGTGTCGACCAAGCTCGACCTGCTGGAGAACCTGATCACCAAGGTCGACGCCCTCGTCATCGGCGGCGCCATGGCCAACACCTTCCTGCATGCCGGCGGCCTGGGCATCGGTAAGTCGCTGGCCGAGAAGGACCTCGCCGAGACCGCCAACCGCGTCCGCGACAAGGCCGAGGCAGCGCACTGCGCCGTCATCCTGCCCATCGACGCCACGGTCGCCTGGCACTTCGAAGCCAACGCCCCGCACCGATTCTACGGCGTCGACGCCATGGACCCCGAGGGGATGATGCTCGACATCGGCCCCGGCTCCGTCGAGCGCGTCAAGGCCGCGATCGACGAGGCGCGGACGGTCGTCTGGAACGGCCCGCTCGGCGCCTTCGAGATGCAGCCCTTCGACCACGGCACGGTCGAGATCGCCCGCTACGTCGCCGAGCGCACCAGGTCCGGCCGGGTCGTCTCGGTGGCCGGCGGCGGCGACACGGTCGCGGCGCTCGCCCATGCCGGCGTCAAGGACCAGTTCAGCTACGTCTCCACCGCCGGCGGCGCCTTCCTCGAATGGATGGAGGGCAAGCCCCTGCCCGGCGTCGAGGCGCTGAAGGGGTAAAAGGGCCTCTCCCCCTCTTTCGTCTAGTGACCAACGTCTAATCGCAACGGCTTGGCCGGGCAGGCATTATCACTCCATGGCAAATGGAGACCTTTCCGTCATGGCCTCGCTCAATGCAATCGCCAAGAAACTAGTAGCATCCGGCAAGGGCATCCTCGCCGCGGACGAATCCGAAGGCACTATCGCCAAGCGCTTCGCGCTGATCGGCCTGCCAGTGACTCTGGAGACACGCCGCGACTACCGCGAGATGCTGTTTCGCTCGACCGACGCCATGCGCGATTACATCTCCGGCGTGATCCTCACCGAGGAAACGCTTGAACAGAAGGCCAAGGACGGCACGCCGTTCCGCGACCTGTTCGAACAGACCGACGTCGTTCCCGGCATCAAGGTCGACCGCGGTGCGCTGCCGATGCCCGGCAGCAAGGACGAAAAGATCACCGAGGGGCTCGACGGCCTGCGCCAGCGCCTTGCCCACTACGCCAAGCTTGGCGCGGGCTTCGCCAAGTGGCGCGGCGTCATCTCCATCACCAGCTACGCCCCCTCGCGCAACGGCATCCGCGCCAACGCCCACGCGCTGGCCCGCTACGCCATGTACTGCCAGGAAGCCGGCATCGTGCCCGTGGTCGAGCCGGAAGTGCTCGCCGACGGCGAGCCGGGCGATCACTCGATCGACCGCTGCGAGGAAGTCACGGGCGAGACGCTCGAGGCGGTGTTCCGTGAGCTTCGCCTTGCCGGCGTCGACCTCGGCGGCATGCTGCTGAAGCCCAACATGGTGACGCCCGGCCTGCGCTCGCGCGACCGCGCCAGCGTCGAGGAAGTGGCCCGCCGCACGGTCGATACGCTGCGCCGCTGCGTCCCCGCCGCCGTGCCCGGCATCGCGTTCCTCTCGGGGGGACAGTCCGACGAGGAGGCGACGGCGCACCTGTCGGCCATGAACCAGATCCCGAACCTGCCCTGGACGCTGACTTTCTCCTACGGCCGGGCCCTGCAGACATCGGCGCTGGTGACCTGGAACGGCGAGGAGGGCAACGTGCCCGCCGCGCAGCGCGCCTTTGCGCACCGCGCCCGCATGAACGCGCTGGCCGCACTCGGCCAGTACAAGCCCGAACTCGACCTCGCGGCCTGATGCCGAGATAATGACCAGGGTATCCGCGCGGCCCCGGCCTCGCGAGCTCCCGAAAACTGAGGCGCTCCGGCGCCTCTTTTGTTTTCCGCTAACCTGTTGCCTGCATCCTGCCAGAATCCGGCTCCACATCGGCGCTGCCCCCGCTATAACACCGCCATGTCCGCCGAAATTTACCTGATCGTCCCCACCGATATTCCGTCCGAACGCCTCGCGCCCGCGCTCGCCGAGGCGCTCGCCGAAAACGACGTCGCCGCAGTGCTGCTGCCGCGCGGCCGGCTGGCCGAGAACGCCTACAAGGCGCTCGCCAAGACGCTGGTCCCGCTGGCCCAGGCGGAGGGCGCTGCCGTGCTCGTCGAGGGCGAGCCCGGCATCGTTCGACTGCTCGGCGCCGACGGCCTTCATGTCGTGGGCGACGGCAAGGCGGTCAAGGAGGCGGTCAGCGCACTCAAGCCCGACCTGATCGTCGGTACCGGCGATATCGCTTCGCGCGACGACGCCATGAGCAAGGGCGAGCTGGGCGTCGACTACATCCTATTTGGGCCGCTTTCGGGGTCCATAACGCCCGAGGCGCGCGAGACGGCGCAGTGGTGGGCAGAAACCATGGAAATTCCGAGCGTGCTCTCGGACCCCGAGGCGAGCATGGACAGCTTCGACGCGGCGGGCTGCGAGTTCATCGGGCTGCCGCTGCGCGTGCCGGAGGCGGCTGAATGATCGCCCGCCTCGGCCTTGCCGTCATTGCGGCATCGCTCGCCCTGCCGGCGCTGGCCCAGTCGGAGCGGGCCGACATCGTCGATCTGCGCCCCAAGGACATGCAGTATCCCGACAATCTCGGGATCGAGGACTTGCCGATCGGGCCGGTGCCCGAGGAATTCTACAGCCAGCCCCCGAACCATGCCGCCGACATCAGCGGCGAGATCTTCGGCGACAAGGTCGACGAGGCGTTCGGCGCCTTCCAGCGCGGCTATTACCTGACGGCGCTCGACCTCGCCATGCCACGCGCCAAGAACGGCGACGCCTACGCCCAGACGCTGATCGCCGAGATCTATTCCAAGGGCCTCGGCGTCCCCGAGGACGCATCTGCGGCGGCCAACTGGTACGGCATGGCCAGCAAGAACGGCGACCCGCTCGCCACCTTCGAGCTCGCGATGCTCTACCAGGATGGCCGCGGGGTCACCAAGGACCGCAAGTACGCCGCCGAACTCTTCCGCCGCGCCGCCGACGCCGGCAACATGATGGCCAAGTACAACCTGGGCCTGCTGCATGTCGAAGGCGTCTACGTCGAGCCCAGCCTCACCCGCGCGGCCGAACTGATCGGTGAAGCCGCGAACTCCGGCATCCCCGAGGCACGCTACGATTTCGGCGGCATGCTGAGCGAAGGCGCCGGCGTGCCGCCCAACCCCGCCGCCGCAGCCGAGCAGTACCGCCTCGCGGCCGAAGACGGCATGACCGCCGCGCAGGTCGAGTACGCGACCATCCTCTACCTCGGCAAGGGCGTGACGCAGGACCGCGACGCGGCCGCGACCTGGTACGCGCGCGCCGCCGACGCCGGCAATCCCGTGGCCCAGAACCGCTATGCCAAGCTGCTGGCCGCGGGCGAAGGGGTGGCCCAGAACGTCGAGGATGCCGCCATGTACCGCGCGCTCGCCCGGCGCCAGGGGCTGAAGGACGCGCAACTCGACAAGCTGCTCGCCGCCGCCGCGCCCGAGGTCGTCGCCCGCGCCGAGGAGCGCGCCCGTTTCTGGCCGTCGACCCCGCCGACTCAGGTGGCGGAGGCCGATCCGGCGGCGTCGGCAACCGGCAAGCCGGCGGCGAACTAGCGCGGCCGCCACAGTGGTCGCGGCGACCCGTCCCTTGCACTCGGCGGCAATCTCGGGCACATAGCGGCCCTTCCCGACCTCCCTCCCCTTCTGCGCGGATATTGTCCCATGCGCTCGGCGCTCTTGAACATCATGGTCCAGGCTGCAACCAAGGCCGGCCGCTCGCTCGCCAAGGATTTCGGCGAAGTCGAGAACCTGCAGGTCTCGCTGAAGGGGCCCGCCGACTTCGTCTCCAATGCCGATCGCCGCGCCGAGCAGGTCGTCTTCGAGGAGTTGCAGAAGGCCCGCCCGACCTACTCCTTCCTCGGCGAGGAAGGCACGGAGGTGAAGGGGTCCGACGGCCAGCACCGCTGGATCGTCGATCCGCTCGACGGCACTACCAATTTCCTCCACGGCATCCCGATGTTCGCCTGCGCCATTGCGCTCGAGCGCGGCGAGGAGATCGTCGCCTCGGTGATCTACAACCCGGTGATGGACGAGCTGTTCACGGCTGAAAAGGGCGGTGGGGCCTGGCTCAACGACCGCAAGCGCCTGCGCGTCGCCAACCGCAAGCACCTCGCCGACGCGGTGATCGTCACCGGCATCAACTCGCAGGGCCGCTCGCTCGACCTGCTGCAGCTGAAGCAACTCGCCCAGGTGACGCCCGCCGTCGCCGGCATCCGCCGCACCGGCTCGGCCTCGACCGATCTCGCCTGGCTCGCGGCCGGCCGCTTCGACGGCTACTGGGAAGCCGGGCTCAAGCCCTGGGACGTCGCTC
>JAEYZJ010000200.1 GCA_023430705.1 Pseudomonadota bacterium
CGCGGTGCCGTGCGCCATAAGTCCCTTCGCAATGGGCGGGGCGACAGTCCCACCGACTACTGAGCCGGTAGACCGGCATAATAGGGACGAAGTCCCGCCCATGCCGCACCTTCGGGAGCGGCAGAACTGCAGGGAAAACCCGGGGCCGAGGGCCGCCGGGCGTTTCGTCACGCCGTCTTCAGCGGCAGTCCGAGGCCGATCAGTTCCTTGCGGAGTGCCTTGGTGTCGCCGGTGAAGTGGATGGCCTGCATGCCGAAGCGGCGGGCCGAGACCACGTTGGCTTCGCTGTCGTCGATGAACACGCAGCTCTCCGGCGCCAGCCCGTAGCGCTCGCAGAACACGCGATAGAGCCGCGGATCGGGCTTAACCAGTCCTTCGAGCCCGCTGACCACGACGCCGTCGAACTTCTCGAGGAACGGCCATTCGCCGAGGCAGCTGACCCACTTCTCCCACGAGAAGTTGGTGATCGCAAAGGTCGGGACCTCGGCCTCGATCAGCTCGTCATGGATGGCGATCGTGCCCTCGATGAACTCGCCCACCGTCTCCTTCCACCTCAGGTCGAAGGCCTGGATCTCGCGCCAGTAGCGCGGATGGCGGGTGATCAGCTTCGCGACGCCCTCAGCGAAGATGTCGCCGGCGTCGAACTCGAGGTTCCAGTCCTTGGTGCAGATGTTTTCCCAGAACCACTGCGCTTCCTCCTCGGTGGGAAAAAGCTTGCGGAACAGGAGCATGGGGTCCCAGTCGACGAAGACGCCCCCGAGGTCGAAGACTGGGATCAGGGTATCTTGCATCGGCTCGCCTCGCGTTCGGATGCCGGGCTAATGGCATGGCCTCCGGACGGCGGCAAGCTCAGTTGTCCTCGTCGAGCTCGATCTCGTCCTCGAAGCGCGGCAGGAAGTACTCGACATGCCTGAGGTTGACCGTGTCGGCGATGATGTAGCCCACGATCGGCTCGTAGGGGTAGCTGACCTCGGAGGCGACCAGCCATCCCGAGGCATTCCTCGCCAGCTGGCTGATGCTGGTGGTGCCGTCCAGCGGGAAGGGGCTGTCCAGCTCGCGCACTGCTCCGGCGCCGCTCGCCCGGCTCCAGCGGACCCAGGCCTTGCCCTCGTCGTCGATCTCGACCATCGAGACCACCTGCGCCAGCCCGGCCGTGGTCAATGGCTGCATGATGTTCTGCGCCGCCGCGAAGTAATCGTCGAGTGCCGAGAGCGCGATCTTGTCGCGCTGGCGCGAGACGAGGTCTCCCATCGTGCCGGCGATCGTCGCCACCTTGCGGTCCGCCGTGAACAGCCGTGCCGCCTCGACCGAGCCCAGGTAGAGCGCCAGCATCAGCGGCAGCACCAGGGCAAACTCGACCGCCGCCACCGCGCGGGTGTCGCCTGCAAATGCCCTGAGGCGCCGGCCGGTCAGGTACAGTCGGTGCATCCGAACGGCTCGTTTCTGAACAGGCGGGACGCACCGAGGAGGCGCGAACCGTCGGGCAGGCTGCCCAGGTTGAATCCGGGGAGGTTGACCAGCGTCGGCCACTTGTAGAACGCTTGGACCAGAACGACCTCGCCGCCGCCGCCGGGCTCGTACTGGCTGACCAGCGTCCACTCGCACTCGTCGGGGTCGCAGTCCTCGCCGGTGCTGAGCGGATATCCGATCGCCGCCGCGGTGAAGTTGTCCATCACGGCAACCCTGATCCGCAGCCGCTCGCCGGCGCCGGCCGTGCAGTCGAACATGCCGTAGAGCCGGCCGCACAGGGCCGCGCGGAACTCGTCGCCGTCATATTCGGCTGCCTGCGCCTGGCCGGTGCGCACCCAGCGCGACGAATCCTGCACCGCGCTGTCGAGGATCTGGCCGGCGAGAAACACCAGCGCCGTCTCGAGGATGGCCGCCATGATGGTGAAGAAGGGCACGGCGAGGATGCCGAACTCGATGAGCGTGACGGCTTGCTCGTCCCGGCCGAACCGGACGAAACAAGACCTGAACCGCTTCAGCAATCCGTTCTGCCTGTGCATGCGAGCCCCAATACCATCGCGCATGGCAGACTAGTAGCAACCACTGAGAGATTGGTTAGTAGGAAGGTGAGATTTGCTTGTGTCGGCGCAATATGACTAACGAAGACTTACTGCGCCGCCGCCTCGATGGACTTTGCCGCGCCGATGGTGTCGCCGGTAAAGCTCATGTCGTCGCCCAGCATGATGGTCGGCTGGCACACCGGCGAGCAGGCAAGGCTCGTGCGCTTGTCGCCCTGGTACACTGTGACGATCCCGGCCTGGTCCTGCACCACCTCGATCATGGCGTCGGCCACCACGCTGCCCGCCCCGTCGAGGACCAGCAGGTTCGTCTGCCCGTAGGCCTTGCCGGTCAGTACCATGGTCCGGCTGTCCTGGATGGTGACATCCGCGATGGCCGGGTTGCCGATGATGACGGTCGAGGCCGGCGCATTGATCCGGAGGATACGCGCCATGTTCACCTTCACGCTGACGGCGGTGCTTTCCGCCTGGACGATGGCCGGAACCATGAACGTCGGCAGCGCAACGAGGACAGCCAGGCTGGTACGAAATGACATTTGCGACCCTGGGGAACGGTACTAGAACGCAAACAGAGTGTTGCGCGGAATGGTGAACAATTCGCAAATGCGACGGCACCCGTAACGCGCGCGCACGCGTGTTCGCTATACTTGGCCTATGGCGCGCACAATTTTAGCGACTGCTTTAACGATGCGCTCAGCATGCTCTAAAGCCTTGTATTCCGGGGCTTTCAGGCCCTCAACATTAACTCAATTTCAAGAGGTCAAAAGTAGCTTTGCGCCATGTTCGATGTGTGACGTGTCGAACGGTGCGGACGCATCATGTGATGCGGATCACAAGAATGACGTGTGCAAGGAGTCAAAAATGAACACTGTTGCTCGTTTCGTGAATGACGAGTCCGGCGCGACCGCCATCGAGTATGGCCTGATCGCCGCCCTCATCGCCGTTGGTATCATCGCCGCCGCCACCGCTCTTGGCGGCAGCCTCTCCGGCCTGTTCGACGCGATCTCGACCAAGCTGGGCGACGCCGCGGCCGACGTGCCGTGATTTCTCCCCCGAGGGGGTAGATCGAAAGGGGCCCCGACGCGGGCCCCTTTCTTTTTTTGGTCTTTTTTAACCACGAAGCATGAACACTTAGCCCGGTACCGGCTTTCGCGCCCTCCCAAACGCAGTTCAGGTCATGCCGAGCTTCCTCACCGTTCCACTGCTGTTCGTGTTCCCGGCATTGATGGCCTTCGCGGCTTTCTCCGACCTCTTCACGATGCGGATCACCAACAAGCTGGTGCTTGCCGTGGCGGGCGCATTCCTCCTCGCCGCCGTGGTCGCCGGCATGCCGCTCGAGCTGATCGGCATGCACTTCCTCGCCGGGCTGCTCGTCCTCGTCTTTGCCTTCAGCTTCTTTGCGCTGGGCTGGATCGGCGGTGGCGACGCCAAGCTGATCGCGGCGACGGCGCTTTGGTTCGGCTTCCCCGGCCTGCTGCCTTACCTGGTTTACGCCTCGCTCCTCGGCGGCGCGCTGACCCTCGCCCTGCTTGCGGTGCGTCGGTTTCCGCTGCCGCCGCAGATCAGGTTCGTCGGCTGGATCGAGAAGCTCCACGACGACAAGACCGGCGTCCCCTATGGCATCGCGCTGGCTGCTGCAGGCCTCCTCGTCTACCCGACCAGCACGGTATTTCTGCGCCTGATCGGTTGAGCCCGATCGCTTTACGAGTAGTTAACCGTATTCGACAAGCAACGATTAACCAAACTTTGACCCTTTGCTTCGATAGTCGTCCACAAGTGTAACCGGGCCTTTGGGGGCTCAGTAGGCTTGGAGTCGGGCCCATGCGTGCCTCGCGTATTATCCTGCTGGTCGTAGCCCTGGTAGCGGGCGGCCTCGCTGCATTCCTTGCCACGCGCCAGGGGGCGCCGCAGCAGGTCGCGGTGCCGGGGCCGACCCAGGTCATCGAAGAGCAGAAGGCCAAGATCCTCGTCGCCAAGACCCCGATCGGCGTCGGTCAGCGCCTCACCGTGCAGACGATCGAGTGGCAGGACTGGCCGGAGTTGGCGGTTCGCGAGGAATATATCACCGAGGCCGAGCTGCCCGACGCGCTCACCCAGATGAGCGGCACCGTCGCCCGCTTCGAGATATTCACCGGCGAGCCCATCTCGGACCAGAAGCTGGTCAAGTCCGATCAGGGATACCTGTCGGCCGTACTGCCCAAGGGGATGCGCGGCGTTTCCGTTCCCGTCAGCGCCGATGCCGCCGCCGGCGGCTTCGTCGTCCCCAACGACAGGGTCGACGTGGTGCTGACGCGGGGCGGAGTCAGCCAGACGATCCTCGCCAACGTCAAGGTTCTCGCCATCGGAACCCGGCTCGGCCAGGTCAACCAGGCTGCCAAGAAAGAGGGCGAGGAGGTGGAGGGCCCCGAGGTCGGCACCTTCTCCGGCGGCACCGTCGCCACGCTCGAGCTGACGCCCGCCCAGGGTGAACTGCTGATCAACGCCACGCGCCTCGGCAAGCTCTCGGTGGTGCTGCGCTCCATCTCCGATTTCGCCCAGACGCCGGCGGACGCCATCCGCAACGAGACCAGCCGCGCCATCAAGATGATCCGCTTCGGCCGCGATCAGTCGGTCATGCCCAACGACAGCGGCGTCAACGACGCGGCGCTTGCCGATGCGGCCTACGAGCCGGAGGTCGGCGGCGGCTCGGAGTCCGCGGACGAGGTTTCGACCGAGTCCCAGGTCGTCGACGAAGCTGAAATCGATCGCCAGATGGCGAAGCGCTCGGAAGAGCAGGTGCAATGATGCGTAAGGATCACGTGATGCTCTCGGCTCGCAATTCCCGCCCCGGGTCCGGCCTTGCCCGTACGCTGCGCCTGGTCGCCGCGGCCGCCGTCGGCGCGACCCTCGGCCTTGCCCCGGTCGCCATGAGCCAGGCGGGCGCTGCCGAGAAGGCGCATATCCGGCTCACCGCCGCGAGTTTCGGGACGACCCAGAAGGTCACGCTCAACCTCAACAAGTCCATGCTGCTCGATCTGCCGGTGGACGCGGCCGAGGTGATCGTGTCCCAGCCCGGCGTCGCCAACGCGATCCTGCGCAGCAAGCGCCGCGCCATCGTCCAGGCGCTCGGCGCCGGCGACACCAACATCTTCTTCCTCGATGCCGCGGGGCGCACCATCGTGGTGCTCGACGTCAGCACCAAGGGCACCAACAACAACAGCGCCAGCGTCGCCGCCGTGCTGCGCGACACCTTCTCGAAGGTGATCCCGAACTCGGCCATCGAGGTCGAGGCCGTCGCCATGGCCGCGCCGGACGGCGCCATCATCAACCGCATCGTGCTCTCGGGCGCCGCCAGCAGCGCCGACGAGGCGCAGAAGGCGCAGTCCATTGCCGCCCAGTTCGCCGGCGGCGAGGAGAACGTGACGAGCGTGATGTCGATCGGCGGCTCGCAGCAGGTGATGCTCAAGGTCACCGTGGCCGAGGTGAACCGCAGTCTCGCCAAGCAGTTCGGCATCAACCTGTCGGGCAGCTACAACGGCGGCATCACCACGAGCTTCCTTTCCGACCAGCCCCTTGGCGGCGTGTCGAACCTGTTCAACAACAGCGGCGTCGACGTCGGCATCACCGCCGGCCCGCTCTCCATCGACGCCGAGCTGCGGCTCATGGAGCAGCGCGGAGCTTCGCGCACCCTCGCCGAGCCGGTGCTGACCGCCATCTCGGGCCAGACGGCCTCGTTCAAGGCCGGCGGCGAATTCCCGGTGCCCACCGGCGTCTCCGACGACACGGTCTCCTTCGCCTACCAGGAGTTCGGCGTGAAGCTCGACTTCACCCCCACGATCAAGGCGAACGGCCAGATCGGGCTGCTGATCGACACCACCAGCAGCGAACTCACCCCCGAGGGCAGCATCTCGGTCGGTACCGTGACCCTGCCGGGCATCAAGAAGCGCGAGGCCAAGACCACCGTCGAGATCGGCGTCGGCCAGACCCTCGCCATCGGCGGCCTGATCCAGGAAACGACGCGTGCCCAGGTGCACCGCCTGCCGGGACTGGGCGACATCCCGATCCTCGGCACGCTCTTCCGCTCCCGCGACTTCATCCGCTCGCAGACCGAGCTGGTGATCCTCGTGACGCCTTACCTTGCCCACCCGACGCGCGAGGCCCCCGAGCTTCCGACCGACCGGATGGTTTTTGCTAACGATGCCGAGGCTATTTTTCTCGGGCGCATCGAGACGATGTACGGTGTCGGACCTGCCGGCACGCGCGGAAGCTACGACGGCAACGTCGGCTTCCTGCTCGATTGATGGAGTGAGTGTGTCATGAGTCTGCTCTCAGGCAGTGGCGGCAAGTCCGCCGAGGATCAGGTCCTGGACGTTGCCGCCGGCGCGCGGCTGATCCCGCGCATCACCATCCAGGCCTTCTGCGAACACTCGCAGACGGCGCAGCTGGTCGAGTCCGCGGTCCACGACCGGCGCATGTCAAAGGTCGCGCTCACCACCCATAACGGCGGGCTCGATGGCGCTATCGAGACCTACAAGGCCAACCCGACGCCCAACCTGATCCTGGTCGAGACGTCGCTGCCGACCGAGGAGATTCCCTCCGCGCTGGAGCGGCTCGCCGAGGTCTGCGATGCGTCCACCCGGCTGATGGTGCTCGGTCACGTCAACGACGTGCTGCTCTATCGCGAACTGATCCGCTCCGGCGTGTCCGAATACATCGTCCTGCCCGCCTCGGCGCAGACCATCGTCTCTGCCATCAGCGAACTCTTCGCCGCCGAAGGCGCCGCCCCGATCGGCCGCACGGTCGCCTTCCTCGCCGCCAAGGGCGGGGCAGGGTCCTCCACCGTCGCCCACAACGTCGCCTGGGCCATCAGCCAGCACCTGCGCCAGGACACGCTGATCCTCGACCTCGATTTCCCCTTCGGCACGGCCGGGCTGAACTTCAACCAGGATCCTCCGCACGGCATCGCCGACGCCATCGGCAACAGCCAGAAGATGGACCAGACCATGCTGGACCGCCTGATGAGCAAGGCGGCCAACCACGTCAGCCTGCTGACCGCGCCGGCCATGCTCGACCGCACCTTCGATTTCGAGGAGCGCGAGTTCGAGCAGATCGTCGAGCTCAGCCAGAAGTCGACGCCGGTCGTGGTGCTCGACCTGCCGCACACCTGGAATGCCTGGGTGCGCTACACCATCGCCACCATCGACGAGATCGTCATCGTCGCCGAGCCCGACCTCGCGAACCTGCGCAACGCCAAGAACCTGTCGGATACGATCAAGGCGCTGCGGCCTGCCGAGAGCGAGCCGCTGCTGGTGGTCAACAAGGTCGGCGTGCCGCGTCGCCCTGAGATCGCCGCCGCCGAGTTCGCGACCTCTGTCGAATGCCGGCTGCTCGGCCAGCTCGGTTTCGACGCTGCGACCTTCGGCACCGCGGCCAACAACGGCCAGATGATCGCCGAGGTCTCGGCGAACAACAAGGCCAACGAGGTGTTCCGCATGATCGGCATGCACGTGACGGGCCGCACCGCGCCCGAGCGCACGTCGTCCAGGCCCGGCCTCAAACTCCCGTTCCTGAACAAGAAGCGCGCCTGAAAGGCTTCCTAGATGTTCGGCAAGCGTACCTCCTTCGGTGGCAACACACCCGGCGCCGGCGCCGTGCCGCGGCCCTCCGTGGCGCCCGTGGTCCCGGCTGCCGAGCCGCGCTACGAACCGTCCCGTGCCGTCGAGCAGCGTCGGCCCGATGAAGTCATCGACGTGCGCAGCCCCGAGGTGGCGACGCGCGACAAGGAGTACTTCCAGACCAAGTCGGCGATCTTCAACGCTCTGATCGACTCGATCGACCTGAGCCAGCTCGCCACCATGGAGCAGGAGACGGCGCGCGAAGAAATCCGCGACATCGTCGCCGAGATCATCGCGCTCAAGTCGATCATCATGTC
>JAEYZJ010000366.1 GCA_023430705.1 Pseudomonadota bacterium
TGTTCAACTCCGCCCATTCCGGCCGCGACTATCCCGAGCGCTTCCTGAGGATGACCCGGCTCGACCACCTGTCGATCCGGCAGTCCGAGGATGCCTTCGTCGACGAGCTGTTCGCCCGCGCACCGCACCTTGGCGCCCCGTTGATCCGCGCCCACTTCCCGCGGGCCTATCTCGACGTCAATCGCGAGCCCTGGGAACTCGACCCGACCATGTTCGTCGAGCCCCTGTCGGAGCGCTTCAACACCACTAGCCCGCGCGTCGCCGCCGGGCTCGGCACGCTGGCCCGCGTCGTCGCCGAGAACAAGCCGATCTATCGCGAGCGGCTGACTCTCGATGATGCCCGGATGCGCATCGAAGGCATCTACCAGCCCTACCACGCCACGCTGCAGCGCCTGCTCACCGATGCGCACGCCACCTTCGGGGTCGCCGTGCTGATCGATTGCCACTCGATGCCGCGCCTCTCCCGCTCGGGCGACCGGCTGGGCCCCGATATCGTGCTGGGCGATCGCTACGGCACGACCTGCGCCCCTGTCCTTGCCGACATCGCCGAGATGATCTTTGCCGGGGCGGGGCTGCGCGTTGCCCGCAACCGGCCCTATGCCGGCGGCTTCTGCACCCGGACCTACGGCCGGCCGCAGCACGGCATCCATGCCCTGCAGATCGAGGTCAGCCGCCACCTCTACATGAACGAGGTCACGCTCGAGAAATCCGACGGCTTTGCCGCCATGCGCCAGTTGATCGACCGGCTGCTCACCACGCTGATCGCGATCGATCCCGGACTGCTTCAGCCCGCCGCTCGAGCCAGCGAAAAATACGCTGCCGAATAAGGGCGCATCGCGACGCTCACCGCATCTGACGGGGGTTCGCATGCCCCACAGAAAAACGGGCCGCCGGAGCGGCCCAGTCAAGGGAGGAAACGATTGGCAGCTTGTCGCCTGAGCCAAGTCGTAGCGAAGGTTTCGAGCCGCCCATCCATCATGCACCTTCCGGGTTGAACTGATTTGCCTCGATAGACAAGGCGCACAAAAGTCTTCAACAGGAAATCCGCAGCCCTGTTGCAAAAATGACTCATGGCCGCTCAGCACTATTGGGCGCCTGAAATAGAAGAATGCAGCCAGGATGCTGCGCAACATAAACAAAACTGGCGCGGGGGCGCAGATGAAAGACACTTCTCTTGGCGGGCTCGACACCGATCTGGTGAGCCGGACACTGCTGGATGCCGCCGAAATTGCGGCCGAACATACCCTGCCCCGCTTCCGCTCCGAGCTGGCCGTCGACAACAAGCTGGCGCAGGGCTTCGATCCGGTCACCGAGGCCGACCGGGAAGCCGAGCGGGCGATCCGCGAACTCCTCGGCGAGCGCTTTCCCGACCACGCGATCATCGGCGAGGAATGGGACGACAAGGAAGGCGCCGGCCGGTTCGCCTGGATCATTGATCCGATCGACGGCACCCGCGCCTTCATCACCGGCGTGCCGGTCTGGGGCACGCTGGTCGGCCTTACGGTAGACGGGCGCGCCGTCGCCGGGCTCATGGCCCAGCCCTTTACCGGCGAGATCTACATGAGCCTGCCCGGCGAGGCGAGCTACTACCGCGGCTTCGACAAGGTGCCGATGCGGACCTCGAAAGTCACCGAACTGGGCCGCGCCAAGATGACCACCACCTCGCCCGACATGTTCGAGCGCGACGGCCTGACCGGGCCCTGGAACCAGCTGCGCAGCAGGGTGCTGACCACCCGCTACGGCCTCGACTGCTACGGCTACGCCCTGATGGCCGCCGGCCACATCGACCTCGTGGTCGAGGCGGCGCTCAAGGATGTCGACATCTGCCCGCTGATTCCGCTGATCGAAAATGCCGGCGGCATCATCACCACCTGGGACGGGGAGCGCGCCGAGCTGGGCGGCAACTGCGTGGCCGCCGCGACGCCGGAACTGCACGCCGCGGCGATGGCGGCGCTGCGCCTCTAGTCGCGTCGGCGGCTTACGAACTCGGCTCGGTGATGAACGCGTCGAACGCCGCCAGCACCTGGCCGCGAATCGCGTCG
This sequence comes from Pseudomonadota bacterium, assembly GCA_023430705.1. Classification (GTDB taxonomy): domain Bacteria; phylum Pseudomonadota; class Alphaproteobacteria; order Rhizobiales; family Devosiaceae; genus Devosia_A. Next base: position 2,043 of record JAEYZJ010000366.1, read on the forward strand.
TTCTCCATGAACATCTCGTGCCGCGCCCCCGGCACGAGGATATGCCGGCCCGTCCGCATCCTGAGCCCCAGCGTCTCGATGGCGCTGGTCGACACTATCCGGTCCTGCGCCGCCGCCATCATCAGCACCGGGATGCGCACCGCGCCGGGGAACTGGTCGGTTGCCGCCACCGCCATCGCCTGGAAGGCCGCCGCGGCCCAGCGCAGCGTCGGCGAGCCGATCGTGAGGTCCGGCCGCGCCTTCAGCACCTCGGCGCTGCGCGCGAACCGCACCGGGTCGGACGTCAGCGGGTTGCCGGCAAAGCTCTGCTCGGTCTGGGCCTCGTCGCCGCGCCGCCCCACCGGCAGCCGGCCGAGCCCCAGGTTGGCGAGCGTGCCGGTGAGCCGGGCCATGCCGGCCATGCTGAACGGCTGCCCGTCGAGCGCCACCATGGGCGCCGACAGGAAGATGCGCTCGAACATCAGGCGGTCCCGGATTCCGGCATAAAGGCTCACCAGCCCGCCCATCGAGTGCCCCACCAGATAGTAGGGCGCCGGACAGTCGGGCAGCAGGATTTCGCCGTGGAAGGCCTTGAGATCCTGCCAGTAGTCGTCGAAGCGGCGGACATGGCCGAGCCGGGGATTGCCGATCAGCCGCTGGCTGCCGCCCTGCCCCCGCCAGTCGAAGGTGGCGACGGCAAAGCCGCGCGACTGGAAATCGGCGATCGTTTCGAAATACTTCTCGATGAACTCGCCGCGTCCCTGCACGAGGCAGACCGTGCCGCGGGGGGCGCCCTGTCCCTTCGGAAAGGTCGCATAGCGCAGGCGGACCTTGTCGGCGGCATGGAAATAGCCCACCCGCGCCCCTTCGGGCACCGGATTGGACGGCACCACGGCAAGGGATGGCCCGTTGGCATCGACGCTGGCGTTCATGCCCGTTCCATTAGCGGATTCCGCGCCTGTGCAAAATGGGGCGCTTGTCCCGGCTTGCCAGCCTGCGGCCTGAGCGGATGCAGAAAAGCCAGCGCCTCGCGAGAAGCACTGGCTTTCCTGTGACGGGCCGCCTTGCGGGGGGCGGGTGAAGGCGGCTCATTCGATGTGCCCTGCAGCAGACAGGAGGCACGGTCCCGCTTATAGGGACGGCCGCCTGAACGCGTATTGATTGGCGTGTTCATCTGCCATTCATAACCGCGACCAGTTCGCCACAGCTGCGCGAACTTGTTGCAGCGCGTGCTCGGATCGCGTTGACTTGCGCAGCGTTCGCCGCGCACTAACGGCGGTCGGAAACTTTCAGATTCTGGAGCATATCCCGTGCAGAGGCCGTCGTCCGGCCGGCGCCTGGCCAGCTTATCCATGTTGCTGCTGTCGGCAGTACCAGGCTTTGCCCAGGATTCGGCTTCCCCGAAAAGCAATGTCCCTGCAGTCGGCGACCGCAACGTGTTTGTGTTCGGCGGCGCTTTCCATAGCTCGTGGTTCTGGAATTCGTTCGTGCCGGTCGCAGTGCCGTACGAGAACGACTACTTTCTCGGCGTTGGCGTGCAGCAGATGCTGTACCGCACCGACTGGAGCATCACGCTTGGCGCCGAACTCGGTGTCGGCGCGCGCCTCGCCGGCGACGGCGGCCAGAGCTCGGCTGAAGTGTGGGCGGCCGGCGTCGTCAGGCACGATGGCTTCGACCTGTTCGACAAGTTCCACGTGACCCCCTCGTGGAGCCTTGGACTCAGCTTCGTCACCGACCCGATCGGGGTCGAGGCCGAGCGCGCCAAGGCGGCGCCCAAGCCGGTGAATATGCTGATCTACATGGGCCCGGAGATCGCCGTGAACCCAATCGACGAGCCCGGCACCGAATACTTCTTCCGCGTGCAGCATCGCTCGGGTGGGCTTGGCCTGATCATGAGTTTCGACGGCTCCAATGCCGCGACGGTCGGTGTCCGCTTCAAGTTCTGATTGCATGCCAGCGGGGGCTTGAACGCCACCCAACCATTCCTAAATCAATGCTGTCCGCCGGGCTTGCCCGGGGACCGGGACACCCGGGAATGTGCGCTTGCCCGATCGGGGAGTGCGCATGGGACACCCGAAATCCACGTTGCTCAAGGAGAATGTGACCATGGCTGCCTATGACTTTTCCCCCTTCTATCGCTCCACCGTCGGCTTCGACCGCGTCTTCAACCGCCTCGATTCGCTCGTCGGCCAGGAGGCCAAGACCTACCCGCCCTACAACATCGAGAAGACCGGCGCCGACGACTACCGCATCTCGATTGCCGTCGCCGGCTTTGCCGAGGGCGACATCGCCATCGAGAGCAAGGAGAACAACCTCGTCGTGAAGGGCGCCAAGGCCCAGGAGAGCGACGACAAGGCCCGCGAGTTCCTGCATCGCGGCATTGCCGAGCGCGCTTTCGAGCTGCGCTTCCAGCTGGCTGACTATGTCGAGGTCGCCGGCGCCAACCTCGAGAATGGCCTGCTGCACATCGAACTCAAGCGCGAGATCCCCGAGTCCAAGAAGGCCCGGCAGATTCCGATCTCGTCCGCTGCCAAGACGATCGAGGACAAATCGGTCAACTGACTTCCCGTCACGAACGTCCTGGTGAGCCAGGCGGTCTGATCACCGGGAGACGGAACGGGGGCGTGGTCCGCAGGGACCGCGCCCCTTTCCATTTCACCCAGGTTGCGCGCCGGGGGTTCTTCGAGATGCCGCAAATGAGTGCTGATCTCTTGTCGCATCTGTCCGGAGCGTCGCATGCCGGAACCTCCGCGGCGCCGGCCCCGTTCCCGACGATCAGCCAACCACATCAAAGGTAGCGTCCGATGCAGTCCCCCGAGATCGGCCTCAAGTCCAACACCAAGACCCAGATGGTCGGCCTGCTCAATGCGCGGCTGGCCGATGCGATCGACCTTGCCCTCGTCACCAAGCAGGCGCACTGGAACCTCAAGGGCCCGACCTTCATCGCCGTGCACGAAATGCTCGACCTGCTGCGCGCCGACCTCGACCAGCACGTCGACATCGTCGCCGAGCGGGTCGCCCAGCTCGACGGCGTGGCGCTCGGAACGCTCCAGGCCGTGGGCAAGGCGACCAAGCTCCAGCCCTACCCCACCGATATCCGCAAGGTCTCCGACCACCTCGAGGCCCTCGTCGAGCGCTACGCGGCCCTCGCCGCCTCCGTCCGCGACGCGATCGATACCGCCGACGAGGCGGGCGACGCCGACACGGCAGATATCTTCACGGCCTTCTCGCGCTCGCTCGACAAGGATCTGTGGTTCCTCAAGAGCCACCTGGAATAGCGGTCGCGCCTGAAACCCGACTGGCTCGCGCCATCGGGGTTTTGCTCGGTTCTGCCGCTCCCGAAGGTGCGGCATGGGCGGGACTTCGTCCCTATTATGCCGGTCTACCGGCTCAGTAGTCGGTGGGACTGTCGCCCCGCCC
>JAEYZJ010000202.1 GCA_023430705.1 Pseudomonadota bacterium
GGAGGGCATGGAGGTGATCGTCACCGGGCGCATGACCACCTTCCCGCGCTCGTCGAAATACCAGATCGTCATCGAGCAGCTCGAACCGGCCGGCGCCAGCGCGCTGATGGCGCTGCTCGAGGAGCGCCGCCGCAAGCTGGCGGCCGAGGGGCTCTTTGCCGCCGAGCGCAAGCGCGAGTTGCCGTATCTGCCGCGTACCATCGGCGTCATCACCTCGCCCACCGGCGCGGTGATCCGCGACATCCTCCATCGCATCACCGACCGTTTCCCCAGCCACGTCATCGTCTGGCCCGTCCGCGTGCAGGGCGAGACGGCCGCCGCCGAGGTGACCGCCGCCATAGCCGGCTTCAACGCCTTGCAGCCCGATGCTCCGATTCCGCGCCCCGACGTCCTGATCGTCGCCCGTGGCGGCGGTTCCATCGAGGACCTCTGGGGCTTCAACGAGGAGATCGTCGTCCGTGCGGTCGCAGTGAGCCGCATCCCGGTGATCACCGCCGTCGGCCACGAGACCGACACGACGCTCGTCGATTACGCTTCCGATCACCGCGCCCCGACCCCGACCGCAGCGGCCGAAGCGGCGGTGCCGGTGCGGGCCGACCTCATCGGCTATGTCGACGAGATCGGCGCCCGCCAGCGCCACGCCATGCGCCGCGCCGCCTCGAACTATCGCGACCGGCTCCGCGCCGCCACTGCCGGCCTGCCGCGCCCGCTCGATCTTGTCGCCTCCTCGCGTCAGCGGCTCGATCACGCCGCCTCCAACCTAGCGGCCGCGCTCCGTCATACCGGCCAGCGCAAGCGCATCGCCTTCGAGCGGCTGTCCGGCCGGCTGTCGCCCAATACGCTGCGCGCCGAGGTGAAGAACCTGTCGAGCCGCCTCGCCCCCTGCGTCGACCGGCTGCAGCCGTCCATGCACCGGCTCATCGATCAGCGCCGCCAGCGCCTCGCTGCCGCCTCCAAGCTGCTCGACGCGGTGAGCTACAAGAACATCCTCGATCGCGGCTTCGCCGTCGTCACCGATCCCGACGGTCGCATCGTCAAGCACACCGAGCAGGTCCGGCCCGGCGAGGCGCTGCACGTCCAGGTCTCCGACGGCACCATCGGCGTCACCGTCGGCGGCGCTCCCGGCACCCGCAAGCGCATCAAGCCGCCACCCGACGAAGACAACCAGGGCAACCTGTTCTGAAGCCGGGGCGCTCCCAAAACCGCCCCAAAGCCAGGCCATGCTCTTTCATGCCGGTTCAGAAACCGTTCATCGGTGTGGCAAACCTGCGGTGTTTTCAAGGCAACGGACCTGGCCTATAGGTGTCGGCATGAACATCTTCGACAAGAGCTTCAGCCCCTCGGAGGCACAGGTGCGGTATCTGGACGCCGACTATGTCGTCGTGCGTCCGGGCAGTTTCGTGCGCTGCGCCATCACCGGCGTCCCCATCCCGCTGGACGAACTGAGCTACTGGAACGTCGACCGGCAAGAGCCCTATGCCAACGCCCAGGCCGCCTACGAGGCGTACCGGCGTCACGGCATCCCTAAGGCATAAAACCATTGCCGATCAATAGCTTGAGTGGAATGGCGGCCCGCCCGGCCTTGCTGAGGTCGATCTCCTCGACGCCTTCTATGCTCTCGAATGGCCACGTCGTCCCGTCGATCCGCTGCGGCGTGTCGATCACGATTCCGGTCCACCCGGCATAGCGTTCGGGCGGGTTCAGCCAGCTGAACTGTCGGGCATCGCTGCACAGGCAGAGCACCGGGATTTCCCTCCCGAAAACCGCATTCAGCTGCCCCGCCCGGATCCAGCTGGAACTGGCGATGAAAGTTTCCGGCCCCAGCAGCCCCCGTGCCTCCAGTTCGGGCCGGAGCTGCTGCCACGACACCAGCGGGTCGGTCGGATCCCCGATCGAGCGGAACATCGGGTCGAACGTCCCCCAGCGCGCCTGCGGCGCCGCAATCGCGATCACTGCGACGAGCAGGATCGCCGTAGCCGCCGCCACGATCCGTGCGGCCCTCCGCACCCGCGGCCCGGCCTCGGCCAGCAGTTCGCCGGCGAGCGGCAGCGCGAACAGCCATCCCGGCATCTGCCAGTGCGCCAGTCCCCGGCCGAACAGGGTGAGGCCGGTGAATATCGCGATCGGCAGGATGGCGAGGCAGGCGAGCAGCCAGCGCGGCGCGTTGGCCGGTCCGTCGCGCAGCGCACGAACCAGCCCCCAGGCGAGAGGCACGAAAATCCAGGGCAGCAGGTAAGCGGCCTGCAGCGCCAGCGATTCCAGCGGTCCGAGCCAGCGGATATCGCCGCCGATCCCGCTGCGGCCGGACTGGAAGCCGAACGACACCCAGCCGTTCTGCGCGTTCCAGACCAGCACCGGTACGAAGCACAGCCCCGCGATCGCTGCGGCGAGCCACGGCCCGGGCGTCGCCAACTGCCGCCGCCCCTCCACCGTCGTCGCGAGGAACAGCAGCACCCCCAGGATCAGCAGCGCGCCATGGTACTTGGAAAGAAGCGCAAGCCCCGCGAGCAGCCCGACAACGGCCCAGAGCGCCGGCCGGCCTCCGTCGAGCACGATGCGGGCCACCAGCAGCGCGGTGCCGAGCGACGCTGCAATCAGCGGGCCGTCCGGCAGGACCAGTGTCAGGTGCACCACGCCGAACACCGGTGCGAGCGTCAGCAGCACCAGCGCCCAGAGCCCCGGCCGCGGGCCGAACAGCACGGTCCCGAGTCGGTAGACCAGCCACGAGGAGAGGGCGCCCAGTGCAATGAACGGCAGCCTGAGCACGAAAATATCATCGGTCCCGGTGACGCGGGCCCAGAGCCCGGTCAACCACAGGTGAAGTGGCGGGTGATCGAAATAGCTCAGTGAGAATTGGCGAGCGATGCCAATGCTGTAGGCCTCGTCTACGCCGGCTGGAAGCACGGCGGCGAAGCCGATGCGCAACACCGTTGCCAGCGCGATCAGACCAACAGCGAACCGGTCCAAGTCTTTGATTTCCCGAGCGATGCGGATAAGGGAAAACGCGGTCTCGCGCATGCTGCTGCCTTGTGCATTCGGACTGCGCTAACAGTCACCAGGTCGGACTTAACGCTTGAACGTAGAAGTATCGGAATATCGGTTTGAGCCCGCGCATTTGGCGGTGGCCGAGCGCAAGCCGGGGATTAGCGCCTTCATGCGCATCAGGGATGGCGCCTTCTCGCTCGAAGCAGCTGTGCGCAGCCATATAGGGCACTTCGACGAGATCGTCGCCGTATACAATCGCTGCACCGACGCCACCCCCGAGATCCTGGGCAAGCTCCGGCAGGAGTATGGCGAAAGACTGAGGGTCTTCCACTATCTTCCGCCGGTCTATCCGCCCGGGTCCGATGGACACGCCAGGGAACCGGCGGATTCTCCGCAGAGCCTCGTCAACTACTACAACTTCGCCCTGACCCGGACGCGCTTCTCCCACGTCACCAAGCTCGATGACGACCACATCGCCATGGGCGACGCGACCGCCCGCATGGTGGCCGACGTCCGCGCCGGGCGCGCGGCTCGCAACGAGATGGCCTGTTTCTCGGGCGTCAACCTCGCCCGCGACCCCGACGGCAGGCTGGGTGTCCTCCGGCGCGAACGCTTTTCCGGATCGGGCGACATCGGGATATTCCCTGTTACCGAGCGCACCCACTTCGTCCATGACCGCCGCTTCGAAGTCTTGCGGCTCGACGGCATGCGCCGGCGCTTCCACTCCTTCGTCTACTGGCACCTGAAATACCTCAAGCCCGAGTTCGGCTTCGCCAACTACGACCTCCACGACAATCCCCAGAGCCGCTACGCACGCCGGCTCGAGGCACTGCGCTCCGACCTGTCCGTGATCGGAGTCGACGAGCTCGCGCGGATCGAGGGGCGGCGGGCGCGTCTTGCCCTCACCGAGCGCCAGCGCCTCATCGCGGCCCGCTCGCGCGAGGCGGCGCGGGTCTTTGCCGGACGCTCCGTGGAAGAGCTCGGCGCGGCGGACCATCACCTGCGGGCGTTCATCACGGCGTGATGCCGTAGCGGTTCATCAGTTCGGTCATGATCGAGCCAGGGGGCGGCAACCGGTCGCGAAAGGGCCCGAGCTTCTCGTTCCAGAGATGGATCGCGAGCGTGCGCTCGGTTACCACGTCGGCCAGCCTCAGCGCCGGGTCCCACTGCATCTCGGCCTGCCGCGGATGCAGCGGGTAGAACACCTCGGCCGGCTGCGCCGCCTCCGTCAGTCCATGGTCGCGCGCCAGCGCCGTGATCGCCTTCGGCCCCAGCGCTCCGCGCGGCAGCTGCGACGGACGCACCTCCACCCCGAACCATGACCGGATATGGGCCCGCGGCGCCTTGTGGAACGGCACCCAGGCCGGCACGCCGCCCCGCGCCGCCGCCCGCCAGTCGGCCAGCAGCGGCAGCTCGGGATCGAGCTTCAGCACGGCATTGTTGAGGTAGCGGTCCGACTCGCGTCCGGCGATGAACGGGCCGTCGAGCGCGATGGGCCGCCAGCACACCACGTCGCTGTCGACCCAGAGGCCGAGGCCCCGCGCCTGCAGTTCGAGCCGGAAGATGTTGGCGGCGAGCGCATAGGATCCGCTCGGGTAGCGGTTGGCATCGGCCGCGACGCGCGGCATTACCGCTTCCGCGTCGCGGACCTCGACGCCCGCCGGCACGCCCGTGACGGAGCCGTAGGTGTAGAGCGCCATGGGGTGCCCATGCGCCACGAACGAAGCAAGGCTCAGGCGCTCGATCGTCCCCAGCCGCTCGCCGATCCAGAGGCTGACGATCTGCTGCAGCACGGTGCGTCAGCGCGCCTTGGCGATGGCGTCGAGCTGCTTCAGTTCGGCCACGAGGTTCTCGATCTCGCCGAGCGGGATCATGTTCGCGCCATCCGACGGTGCGTTGTCGGGATCCTCGTGCGTCTCGATGAAGACGCCCGCGACGCCCACGGCCACCGCGGCCCGGGCCAGCACCGGTGCATACTGCCGCTCGCCGCCCGAGGAGTCGCCGCGTCCGCCGGGCTGCTGCACCGAATGCGTGGCATCGAAGATCACCGGCTTGCCCGTCTCGGCCATGATGACGAGGCCGCGCATGTCGACCACCAGCGTGTTGTAGCCAAAGCTCGTGCCGCGCTCGGTCAGCAGCACGCCCGACGCCCCGGCGCGATCCAGCTTGTTCGCGACGTTCTTCATGTCCCATGGGGCAAGGAACTGACCCTTCTTGACGTTGACCACCTTGCCGGTCGCGGCGGCGGCGACCAGCAGGTCCGTCTGGCGGCTGAGGAAGGCGGGAATCTGGAGGATGTCGGCCACCTCGGCCACGGGCGCGCATTGCTCGCGCTCGTGGACGTCGGTGGTGATGGGCAGTCCGGTCGCCGCCTTCACGTCCGCAAGGATTTGCAGAGCCTCGTCCAGCCCGAGCCCGCGGAAGCTGCTGGCGCTGGTCCGGTTGGCCTTGTCGAAGGAGGACTTGTAGACGAGCGGAATGCGCTGCCGTTCGGCCATGCCCGCGAGGAAGTCGGCGGTCTTCAGCGCATGGTCGCGGCTTTCGATCACGCATGGGCCGAGGATGAAGGCGAGCGGCAGCCCGCTGCCGAACTCCACCCGCTTGCCGCCCTCTGCTTCGATGAGCACCTGCATCAGAACAATCCCCTGTCGCCGGGTTCGCCCGGCCTTACGTCCCAGCCGGCCAGTCGCGCGCGGCTTCCATGGATCTCGATGACGCCGTAGCTGCCGGTCCGCAGCCTGGCTGCGCCGTCGTCGCCCATCAGCCCCAGTGCCGCAAGGGCAAATCGTGCCGCACCGTTGCTCGTGACGCAGAGGATGGTTCCGTCCGCCGCCAGCGCCAGTTCGCGCCACGCGGGTATCCGCCATTCGGCGCCTGTTTCCCAGCCCGGCGGCGCGACCAGCGCGCGTTCCCAGTTCTCGAGTGCCTCGCGGCCGATCCGCGCGACCACGGCATCCTCGGGCTGGTTCTCGTCCGGCCCGTGGTCGATCTCGGTGAGGAAGGCGGCCGTCTCGGGCTCCTTGTCGACGATCTCGCTCGCCGTGTGCCGGGTGCGCAGCAAGGGCCCGCTCAGCACGCGGTCGAAGGCCACGCGGTTCCGCGCGAAGTGAAAGCCGAGGGCGCGCGCCTGCTCGATGCCGGCCCCGGTCAGCGGCAAGTCGGTGCGCGCGCCGATGCGGCGGGGCGTCTCGCCCGCCTCGAACGTGTTGCCGTGCCTGACGATAACCAGCCGCGTCATGTGCGCCAGTCGAGGAAGGGATCGCCGAACTCGGCCACCAGCCGCTCCGCCCGCTCGACGTCCGCCGGGCTGTCGACCCCGCTCATGGTGATGCGGGCAGGGGGCACGATGACGGCCCGCACGTCGAGCCCGAGTTCGATCAGCCGGAGTTGTTCGAGCCCCTCCAGCACTTCGTAATGCGAGGCCGGGGCCGCCTCGAAGGCCTCGAGCGCCCCGGTGCGGTAGCAGTAGAGCCCGATATGCTGCAGCACCGGCGACAGCGGCACCTTCTGGCGCAGGTCGGCTTCGTTGCGCATGAACGGCAGGACCCGCTTGGAAAACCACAGCGCCCGGCCGTCCGCCGCGCGGATGCAGGTTGTGCCGCTCGCTGGCGCCGCTTCCTTGTGCAGCACCAGCGCATCGAGCCGCGGCCAGTCGAGCTCGACCACGGGTGTCGTCACGTCCGCTCGCGAGGCGCGGGCATGGCGTACGATCTCGACGATATGGTCGGGCGCGGTGAAGGGTGCATCGCCCTGCAGGTTGACCACCAGCTCGGCGGGCCGGCCGCTGGCCTTGAATGCCGCCAGTGCACGCCCGGACCCCGAGGTGATCTCGGGCGAGGTCATCACCGCGTCGAGGCCCAACTCGCCGGCCTTGGCGAGGATGCGCTCGTCGTCGGTCGCGACCAGGACATGGGCATCGCCCAGCTTGCGGGCCGCGACCATGGCGATCCCCGCCACCCGCTCGAGCAGCAGTCGCCCCGCGATCGGGTGCAGCGGCTTGCCCGGCAGCCGCGTCGAGCCATAGCGGGCAGGAATGACGATGAGGTCGGTCACTACGCGATCCCGGCGCGCAGGCAGTCGTGGAGGTGCACGATGCCCACCGGCCTGCTGCCGTCCATGGCAAAGATCGCCGTGACGCGCGGCGTGAGCGCCGTCATCTGCCGCAGCGCTTCGCTCAGCAGCGTATCGGCAGCGATCACGCGCGGGCTCGTGGTCATCACCGCCGCGGCGCTCTGCTGCAGCAGCCCGTCGGCCATGTGCCGGCGCAGGTCGCCGTCGGTGATGATGCCGAGCAGGTTGCCTTCCGCGTCGACCACTCCGGTGCAGCCGAAGCCCTTCGAGGTCATTTCGAGGACCGCCGAGGCAACACTCGCCTCGGGCGCGACGAGTGGCAGCTTTTCGCCCTTGTGCATCACCTCGCCCACCGTGAGGAGCGCGCTGCCGAGCGTGCCGCCCGGATGGAAGACGTGGAAATCGGCGGCCTTGAAGCCGCGCCGTCGCAGCAGCACGACAGCCAGCGCGTCGCCCAGCGCCATCATCATGGTGGTCGAGGTCATCGGCGCCGAGGTCACTTCGCAGGCCTCTGTCGCTTCGGGCAGGCTCACGACGATGTTGGCCGCGTTGCCGAGCCGGCCGTTCGGCCGTGCTGTCAGCAGCACCAGCGGGATGGCAAAGCGCGCGCAATAATTGGCGAGTGGCTCGAGTTCGGAAGTGTCGCCGGACTTCGACAGCATGACGACCACGTCGGCGCTGGTGATCATGCCGAGGTCGCCGTGGCTGGCGTCGGCCCCGTGCACGAACTGGGCCGGCGTGCCGGTAGAGGCGAGGGTGGCCGCGACCTTGCGCGCCACATGCGCGCTCTTGCCGACACCCGAAAGGATCACGCGGCCGGGCGCCCGCTGGATCAGATCCACCATGGCGACGAAGGAGCCGTCGAGCGCCGTGGCCAGCGCTTCCAGCCCGGCTGCTTCGGTGCGGATGGCCGCCCGCGCCTCGTCGAGGCTCAGCTGTTGCAGTCGTGCGTCGTTGGCGATGGGATAGCGCACCTGTGGGCCCGGCCCGCTTCTCGATGGAGACATGCGGGCTGGCTTAGCAGCAATTGCCGAAAGCTCGCAAGTTGTGCCGCGGCCGCAGGCGGGCTAGAGCATGCCCGATCAGAGGACCCAGGGGACGCCGGCGCCCGGCCGGTGAGCAGCGGCGTGACGCGTTCCGTTCCAATCGCATGGCAGGCCTACGGGGCGCTGGTCGGGGCCGCTTCGTGGCTGCACTATGCGGTGCTTTCCCGCTTCGGCAAGTCCGACGAGGGCGGCGCCGCATGGTACTCGAGGCGGCTCGATCCGCCTCTGCCCGCGCCCGCCCAGGGTCGCCGCGTCTGGATCCACGCCGTCTCGGCCGGGGAATCCAAGGTGGCCGAACTGCTGCGCCAGCGCCTCCTGGCACGCGATCCCTCGCTTTCGGTGGTCCTCTCCGCCACCACCTATTCCGGCTTCGCCAGGGTGCGCGCCGTCGCCGGCGAAGCGCAGAGCTTCGTCATGCCGCTTGATACGCTCGCCGCCCAGCGCCGCGTGTTCGAGACGGTTCGGCCCGACGTGCTGGTCCTTGTCGAGTCCGAGTTCTGGCCTGCCCAGTTCGCCGCCGCTGCCGAGGCGGGGGTACCGGTGCTGGTGGTCAATGCCACCATGTCCGAGCGGAGCTTTGCCCGCCACCAGCGCAACGGCATCGTGGCGCGCCGCACCATCGGCCGGGTCGCCCGCATCTACGCGCAGGACGAGGCGATTGCCGGGCGCTACGCCGCGCTCGGCGTTCCGCCGGACCGGATCGAGGTCATCGGCAACCTCAAGCTCGTGCCTTCGCACTCGGCCCCCGCCATTGCCAGGGAACGCCCCCGGCTTGTGGCGTTCGGCAACGTGCATCGCGATGAGATCGACGTGCTCGCCCCCGCCGTAGCCGAGTTGCGGCGCCAGCACCCGGACCTGCGCATCGCGCTCGTGCCTCGCTATCCCGGCAAGACGCCGGGCGAGGTGTTGAGCGCCAGCTTCGGCGCCGACCTGCGCATGGTGGAAACGCTGGAGGAACTGGCGGACGCCGGGCCCCTCGTCTGGCTCGACCAGATGGGGACGCTCGCAGCGGTCTATGCGCGGGCGACGGTCGGCGTGGTCTGCGGCACCTTCTGCGATGTCGGCGGGCACGACCTCAGCGAGCCGCTGCACATGGGCGCCGCCAGCGTCTATGGCCCCCATGTCGAGCGGCAGTTGCCGATGCACGCCGCGCTGTCGGCGCTCGATTGCGCGACGCAGGTCAATGATGCCTCGGAACTGCCGGCAGTTGTCGGGGAGCTGCTGCGCGACGACGCCCGCCGCGAGCGTATGGTGGCCGCGTTCCGGCAGGTTTCGGATGGCGCGACGGCCAGGCTCGATCGGCTGGCGGACGAGCTTATGGCGCAGTTGGGGTAGGAGCGGCGAGGCCGGTCCGGGTTGGCCCCGCTACTCGTCGTCCGCCGGGTTCAGCAGCCGGTGCAGGTGCACCACGAAGTAGCGCATCTCGGCATTGTCGACCGTCATCTGCGCCTTCTGCTTCCAGACCGCGTGCGCCGCCGCGTAGTTCGGATAGACGCCCACGAGGTCGACGTCCTCGAGGTTCTTGAACACGATATCGTCGCCCTTCTCCATCTCGCCGCCGATGACGAGGTGCAGGAGCTGCTCTTTGGGTTCGGCCTTCTTCGCTTTGCTCACGGCTCAACGGTTCTCCAGATCGACCTGTTGCGCTTGCGGGCAGCCATAGACCTTGACCAGCGCCGCGCGTAGCGGCGCTTTTAGCGAAGCCTCGCCGAACGCCGCAAGCGCACCGTGCCGGATTTCCGGGCGATTGAACTGCAAGGCTCCTATGCACACGTCTTCGAACCCGACCCCGGCCTCGCGCAGGATGCAGGCGGCGCCGGCGATGTCCCAGTCCTGCGACCCGCGCCGGGTGACGGTCGCGTCGAGATGGCCGGTCGCCACCTGCACCAGCCGATAGGCGAGGGAGGGATAGGCTGGCCCGCGCGAATACTCGAGCCCCGCGGCCTGCAGTTCCTGGTGAACCGCGCCCGGGGCGGGGATCAGCGGCGAGGTCCTGCCGGGGTGGCGCTGCCGCACCAGCGGCCTGCCGTTGAGCCGCGCGCCTCCGCCCAGCACCGCGTCGTACATCTCGTCGCGCGCCGGAGCATAGACGACGCCGGCGATGGGCACGCCGTCCTCGACCACCGCCAGGGACACCGTCCAGCTGTCCTCGCCACGGATGAAGCCGCGGGTGCCATCGATGGGGTCGACGATGAACACCCGCCGGTGCTCCAGACGCTCAGCATTGTCGGCCGTCTCTTCACTCAGCCAGCCGTAGTCGGGGCGCGCCGCGAGCAGCGTGCTGGTCAGGAACTGGTCGAGCAGGATGTCGGCCTCGCTGACCGGGGAGGCGTTTTCCTTGGTCCACGTCTTGAGGTCGGTGCGGAAGTAGCCGGCGGCGATGATCCCCGCGTTAACCGCAGCCGCACGCAGCAGTTCGCGGTCTTCGGTGGCAGAGGGGACGGTGGCGGTCGACATCAGTGTTCCGGATACGCTCGGCTGGCGTGCTTCTAGGCGCAACACGAGGCAGGAACAAGGCCCGGCGGGGTACTGCGCATGTCGCTTTCAACGATCTGGAAACACAAGTTAAGCGCTTGGTACAACTTGCACTTAATGCTGCGTTACACCCGGTGACACCCTGCTAACCGTGGCGCGAGACAACCTAAACTTAACCCACTTTCTTAAGCCGCCCGGCAATGGACGGGCCTAGATTGCGGGCAACAAGGGAGCGCCAAAAACAAGCTCTCGAAAGTTGACAGGAAGGTACTCCATGCAGGGTGAAGTTGGGATCGACGGCTCGACCGTCGTGCTTCTTTTTGGTGATGGCCGCGCGCCCCGCACTCGTCCGCTGACCCCCCGCCATTTTGGGCCGGCCAACGACAACGGTCCCCGCGATCCGGTAAAGACGGTCACCGTTCGCAAGACGCTGGAAAAGAGCGGCGTCGAGGTCAAGATCAAGATACCGGTCGAGGAGTTCCTCGGCGTCGCCGTGTCGACTTCGATCTCCGGGGAAGGGGTGCTCTCGAGCGCCATCGAGCTCGTCCACGGTGATCCGGACCTCAACTATCGGGTGTTCGAGGAAGTCGGGAACTCCAACGTCGTGGCCGAGTGGCAGAACTGGGGCAAGAAGCTCCGCCTGCCGCTCTACATCAAGGCCGGCGACGGCAACCTGCTGCCCTATTCGCAGACCGTCGATGGGGTCATGCTGGGCGCCTCGCACAAGCGGCGCCGCCTCGCCGTCGAAGCCGCGCGCCGTCCGCGCTTCCTCAACCGACGCAAGCCGGGGGAAACCGCCTGACAGCTGCAACCTTCCGGCCTCAGGGCCGTTTCTGATAACCCGCCGGTATTGATCCCATGCACGTTTGAAGTACCGGCAAGAAGACTCGTACGACCTCCAGACTAACGAGCCGAAGGGCCGATCCCAGGATCGGCCCTCTCTTTTTTGCTAGATCATCACCTCGAAGAGCAGCGCGAAAGTAAGCGCCAGCCCGACCCAGTGGTTTGCCCGGAAGCGCACGAGGGCATTGTTGGCATCGTGGGGATGCAGCGTGCGCAGCTGCCAGGCGAAGATACCGACAGGCAGCAGCATCGCCACGAGGAATGCCGCCCCTCCGCCGGCGCTGAACCCGGCCGCAACCCAGAGCGCCACCGCCCCGGCGTAGAAGAGCCCGATGAAGAAGCGGGCGCGCCGGCCGAAAAGCCGCGCCGTGGAGCGCACGCCGACCAGCGCATCGTCCTCCACATCCTGCAGGGCATAGATCGTGTCGTAGCCGATGGTCCACAGGATCGAGCCGGCATAGAGCAGCAAGGGGGCGAGAGAGATCGAGCCGGTTTGCGAAGTCCAGCCGATCAGCGCTCCCCAGTTGAATGCGAGCCCCAGGAAGAGCTGCGGCCACCAGGTGACGCGCTTCATGAACGGATAGATGGCGACGAGGACCAGCGAGGCGACGCCGAGCAGGATGGTGAAGCCGTTGAACTGCAGCAGGATAACCAGCCCGACCAGCGATTGGGCGATAAGAAACACCGCCGCGTGGCGCTTGCTCACCTGTCCTGACGGGATCGGCCGCGACCGCGTGCGCGCCACCTTCATGTCGATGTCCGTGTCGACGATGTCGTTGAACGTGCAGCCCGCCCCGCGCATCGCCACCGAACCGATGAGGAAGAGGAGCAGCGCCCCGAGGTCGAACCCACGCGCCGGGTCGGCCAGCGTCGCGAGCGCGAGGCCGAAGCCGCAGGGCCAGAACAGCAGCAGCAGGGGAATGGGCCGGTCCCAGCGGGCCAGCCGCGCATAGGGCTTCAGCCACTCGGGTGCGTACCGGTCGACCCAGTTGCCTTGCTCCGCGTCCGCTACCGCACCTCGTGCGTCTTCAGGGGTTTGCATCGTTCCTCGGCTGTGAGCTAATGGCGCCCGGCCACTCTTTAGTCACGCGTAGCACGATGCCCAGATCGCACAAGTCCCTCCCGCGCCTGTTTGTCGAGGCCCGGCTCGCTCCCGGAACCGAGCTGCAACTGGGCCGGGACCACACCAATTACCTGCTGAACGTGCTGCGCATGAAGGCCCCCGACGCGCTGGTGGTGTTCAACGGCGTGGACGGTTCGTGGCTGGCGCGCATCGCCAGCGACCATCGCAAGGGCGCCACCCTCGAGATCACCGTGCAGACCGCGCACCAGACCCCGCGGCCCGACCTCTGGTTCGGCTTTGCGCCGCTCAGGACCGGGCGGCTCGACTACCTCGTGCAGAAGGCGACCGAGATGGGGGCAGGGGTGATCCAGCCGGTCATCACCCGCTACACCCAGGTCAGCCGGCTGAAGGCCGACAAGCTTGCCGCCAACGTCATCGAGGCTGCCGAGCAGTGCGAAGTGCTCTCGGTTCCGACTCTCGCCGAGGAGGTCCCGCTGTCCACGCTGCTCGCGCACTGGCAGCATGACCACGGCCTGCGCCGGCTCGTCTTCTGCGACGAGGGCGCCGCCTCCGGCACGCCGCTCCGGCAGCTTGGCGAGCTCGACGGACTGCCGTTGGGCCTTCTTGTCGGGCCGGAGGGCGGCTTCTCCGACGAGGAGCGCGAACTGCTGCTTGCCCAGCCCTACGTTGTTCCCATCAGTCTGGGCCCGCGCATCCTCCGCGCGGACACCGCGGCTGTCGCGGCTCTCGCGGTCGTCCAGGCAACCATCGGTGATTGGCGATAAAGGTCATTGCATTCGCGGCGCGGCTGGCTATTGTCCGGCCCGCCCGGCTCAGCCGGTGCTACGACCACTGGAGTGCCTATGTCCGGCGAAGAAGATGCCCCGCTTGTTGAATCGCGGGCCGACCTGATCGAGGTCATGGCGCAGGGCGGCAAGCCCAGGTCCGAGTGGCGCATCGGCACCGAGCACGAAAAGCACGTCTACCGAAAGAATCCAGTCAGCCCGGTACCCTACGATGGGCACGATGGCATCCATGCGCTGCTCGACGGCATCGATAAGCGCACCGGCTGGCACCCCTTCTTCGATCGCGGCAACCCGATCGGGCTGCGCAACATGGGCGCCATCGGCGGCATCTCGCTCGAGCCCGGCGGCCAGTTCGAACTCTCCGGCGCGCCCCAGATCACCATCCACGACGCGGCTGTCGAACTCGACTCCCACCTCGAGGATTGCCGGGCCGTCGGCAAGCCGCTCAACATCCATTTCCTCGGGCTTGGCGTGACGCCCCTCTGGCGGGTCGCCGAGATCCCGGCCATGCCGAAGTCGCGCTACGCCATCATGACCGCCTACATGTCGAAGGTCGGCACGCTCGGCACGTCGATGATGTACCGCTCCGCCACGGTGCAGTCGAACCTCGACTTCTCCGATGAGGCCGACATGGTCCGCAAGCTGCGCGTCTCGGTGGCGCTGCAGCCCGTGGTAACCGCGCTCTTTGCCAATTCGCTCTTCGTCGACGGCAAGCCTTCCGGCTATCTCAGCTTCCGCTCGCATATCTGGCTCAACACCGATCCCGATCGCACGGGGATGCTGCCCTTCATCTTCGAGGACGGCTTCGGATTCGAGCGCTACGCCGACCACGCGCTCGACGTGCCCATGTACTTCGTGATCCGCAAGGGCGAGTACATCAACGTCGCCGGCGAGAGCTTCCGCGCCTTCCTCGAGGGCAGGCTGCCGCAGTTGCCCGGCGTCAGGCCCACGCTCAAGGACTGGGAGAACCATCTCTCGACGCTCTTCCCCGAAGTCCGGCTCAAGCAGTTCCTGGAACAGCGCGGCGCGGATATGGGCGACCGTGATCAGGTGCTGGCGGTCTCGGCGCTGTGGGCGGGCCTGCTCTATGATACCGAGGCACTGGATGCGGCCTGGGACATCGTTCGCGACTGGACCGACGAAGAGCGCCAGGAGCTTCGCAACGAGGTCCCGCGCACCGCGCTTCACACGCCCTTCCGCCGCGGCACGGTGGCCGATATCGCCCGCCTGGTCGTTGACCTCGCCGGTGATGGCCTGCGCCGTCGTGCCTACCTGCAGGGCGGCGACGACGAGAGCATCTATCTCGCGCCGGCCCGGCAGACCCTCGAGCTCAACAAGACCCCGGCCGAACGCTGGCTCGACCGCTACAACGGCGAGTGGGCGGGCGACCTCGCCCGCATCTTCGACGAAGCCGAGATGTAGGGAGAAGGCAGGGGGCAGGCCTACTTCGTCTGTGCGGCCAGCACTCTTCCACCGGCCCAGGCACCCGCCACCACCAGGGTCACCGCGAGCGCAACCCCCACCCCGACGACAGGATCGAAGAAGTCGCCGCGGAACACCGCGCGCAGCGCCTCGACGATGTGCTTGAACGGATTGAAGTTGGCCACCACCTGCAGCCAGGCCGGGGCCAGCGTCATCGGCAGCAGGATGCCCGACAGCAGCAGGATCGGGAGCGCCAGCGTATTGACCAGCGGAGCCAGCGCATCCTCGCTCTTGGTCGCAATGCCGATGGCGTTGGAGATGAACGAGAAGGCCGCCCCGAGCAGCCCCACCAGCACCAGCCCGATCAGCAGCGCGCCCGGTGGCACCCTGAGTCCCATGAAGTAGGCGGCGACAACGAGCACGCTGCCCTGCACGACGATCACCACCACGTCGCGCAGCGTCCGCCCGGTGATGATGGCAGCCCGGGAAGCGGGCGAAACCAGTTGCCGGTCGAGCACGCCGGAGCGCCACTCGGCGATGATGCCGAAGCCGACGAATAGCCCGCCGAAGATACCCAGCTGAACCAGCAGGCCCGGCACGAATACCTGCCAGGCGTCGCCCTCGAAGCCTGCGTTCGCCGCCACCGTCTGCAGCAGCGGACCGAACAGGGTGAGGTAGAGGATGGGCTGCATCAGTCCGATCAGCACCCAGAGCGGCTGTCGCAGCGACAGGCCCATCGCGCGGACAAAGATGGTCCAGGTGTCCCGGATGAAGGTCATGGTGCTTCTCCTCAATCCCTCAGCGACCGGCCGGTTAGCGTCAGGAACACGTCGTCGAGCGTCGGGCGGTTGACGTCGACGCCGATCGCGTCGATTCCCGCCTTGGTGAGGGCGCCGAGCAGCACGGGCAGGGCCGTCGCCCCGTCGGGGACGTGGAAGCGCAGCGTATTGGCCTCGCCCGCCGGCTCGTCCGAGCCCGGAAGGGCCCGCACGATCCCCGCCGTTGCCGCGGCATCCCCCTCGGTGCGCAGCGTCAGCGTGACCGTGTCGCCCGAAACGCGCTTCTTCAGCTCTGCCGGCGTGCCCTCCGCCACGATGGTCCCGTGATCGATGATCAGGATGCGGTCCGACAGCGAGTCGGCCTCGTCCATGTAATGGGTCGTAAGGAACACCGTGGTCCCCATCTCGTCCCGCAGCTTGCGGATATGGTTCCACAGGTTGGCCCGGCTCTGCGGGTCGAGGCCCGTCGAGGGCTCGTCGAGGAACACGAGGCGCGGTTGATGGATCAGCCCCATCACGATGTCCAGCCGCCGCCGCTGGCCGCCCGACAGCGAGCCGCAGGTGCGATCCCAGATGTCGGCGAGTTCGAGTGCTGCGAGCAGTTCCTTGCCGCGCTCCGTCGCTACCGCCCTGCCGATGCCGTAGAGGCGGGCCTGGCTGACGATCTCGCCGCCCACCCGCGCTTCCGGTGAGGTCGAGCCGGCCTGGCTCACATAGCCAATGCGGCGGCGCACCTCGACCGGGTCGCGGCGGAGATCTGCACCGACGACGCTCGCCGAGCCGTCGGTTGGCCTCAGCAAGGTGCAGAGCATCTTGAGCGTCGTGGTCTTGCCCGCGCCGTTGGGTCCGAGGAACCCGACAATCTCCCCTTCGCGCACCTTGAGGTCGATGCCGCGAACGGCTTCGATCAACCGCCCCCTGGCCCCGCGCGTCTTGAAGCTGCGCCTGAGGCCGCGGGCTTCGATGATGTTGGTCGTCACGCTCATCTCATTGTTGCTTGGCAGGTCCGGGTGCCGTGCGGCGCGCGACCGGAGAGGAAAGTAGGGGTTCGACATTGGGCTACGAGTATCGGCCGGCCCGGTGGACGGCTTGATCGCGGTTGCGGTGGTCATGCCGTTCTCCCGTTGTGACGGTGACAGGCATACGCCTGGCCGCTGTCAGACGATGTCAGCATTACTTTGCCGGCATGCCTGCCGGTCGGGCGCTACTCGGCGGCCATCGGCAGGTTGTCCTGCCCGTCGAGATTGCCCATCGAAGCGACGATGTGGCTCGCGAGCGCGTCGTAGATGCCCCCGTAGGCGTGACTGGCCCGCATCAGCGCGATCTCGGCGTCGCGGAGCCGGGGCAGGTCCTTGTCCTCGGCGATCACCCGCATGCCCGGCTGCAGTGCGCTCTCGGGCAGGAAGCCGACTGCGAGGTCGGTCAGCACCGCGCTGGCGATGGCCATCGCGTTGGACGAGGTATAGGCGATGCGATAGTCCCGCCCGATGCGATTGAGCACCTTGACGGCGTTGTCCTTCCAGCAGCAGGTCTGGCCACCGGCGATCGGCAGGGGCTCGGTGGAGAGGGCCTGGCCGCCATGCGAGGCGACCCAGAACATCCGCTCCGTGCGGAACAGTTCCCCATACTCATGGTTCGTGCCCTGCGTGAAGACGACGAGGTCGTACTTGCCCTTCTTCATTCCCTCGAGCAGTTCCTCCGAGGGCTGGCACCGCACGTCCACCACGATCTTGGGGTGCGTGCGCTGGAAGCTCGACAGGATGACCGGCAGCAGCCGCACGGCATAGTCGTCCGGCACCCCGAAGCGAATCGAGCCCTTCAGGTCGCCGTCCGAGAAGATGTCCATGATCTCGGCATTGATGCGCAGCATGCGGCGCGCCCGCGAGTAGAGCGCCTCCCCGTGCTCGGTCAGCGAGACGCTGCGGCCGTCGCGGGTCAGCAGTTCCTTCCCCAGCCGCTCTTCCAGCCGCTTGATCTGCATGGAAACGGCCGACTGCGTCTTGTTCACCCGCCGCGCCGCTTCCGTGAAGCTGCCGCAGTCGGCAATGGCGCAGAAGCTCTGCAACTGGTCGAGATCAAGTGGGGCGGCCATCCGGTCCATCACTGATTTTGATGATCAGAATGAAATCTATTTGTTGGACGAATGGAAGGCAAGCGCGCATATCGGTTGTCATCGGCGTTCCCGCCGACCTCGCCCTGCCGGGCCTCCCTCCCGGCCCTTGAACATTGAGGAGAAGGACAATGGTCCACTTGCTTTCGAGCGAGCGGCCGTCGATGGCTGCCGCGCCTTTCAGCCCGCTGCGCGCTCTTGCGAACTTGTTCGCGAAGGCCCGGGCCCGCCGCGCCCAGCGCGTCGCCCTCGAGTCGCTTCTCGAATACGACATTCATCGCCTCGAGGACCTCGGCATCAACCGCCAGGACCTGTTCGAGGCGCTCGACAGCCCCAGCCGCCGCCCCGGCTACAGGCTGACGCTGCGTCGCGCCGAGAGCGCACGGAATTGGCTCAACCCCTGACGCGCGACGTCAGGGCAGCGAGTCTCTGCCATGGCCGATCCGTGATCGTGCCATCTCCGGGCTGGTGCCCCACTGGCCCACGTTTCCTGATAAACTGCCGGGTCCTCGGACCCGGCTTTTTTGTTGGCCGCAGGGGAGGGGCGAACTCAGGGCAGCTGCGCGAAGCCGTCGCCGAAGCCCTTGAGCGACACCGGGATGCCGATGCCTTCCTCGGGCGTCTTGAACACGAAGAAGATCGCGCTCGTGCCGCTGGTCAGCTTGCCGATCAGTTCGTCGTCGAGCACCACCTCGGCCACGCAGCCGTTCGGCAGGCAGCGCACGAAGGCGACGCGACCGATATTGGCGCCGTCGATGTTGAGCCCCAGTCCGTTGGGCAACAGCACACCCAGCGGTGCAAGGACCCGCAGCAGGCGCGCCTGCTTGTCGGCCGTCTTCAGCACGATGACGCTGAGCCCGACATTGGGCTGGTCCTCGGCCGAGACGTTCTGGATCAGCGCACACTGCTCGAAGCTGGCTCCGGGCGGTGTATCGCAGCTCATCTGCCAGTCGCCGTACTGCGCCTTCACCACGCCCTGTGCCGCCGCCGGGCCGGCAAGGCCGAGCCCCAGCGCCAAAAGCACTCCGAGCACCTGGCCGATCACGCGGTTCCGCTTGGGCTGCACCGATCCACTCTCTCTATATGTCTCATTGCGAATCCCGGTATCGGCGGGATCTCACCTTGATCGATGACCCCCGCATGGCTGTCAACAAGCCGGTGCGCCGGGCCGTGTGCGGACTACACGCCTTTCAATCAAGGCGAGTGTGTGGCGACACCCGGTCCGTGCAGCGATGCGTTTTGACGCACGGGCAGAAGGGATGCGCGAATTGCCTTGGGCAGGCCAATGTGGTTTAGACACCTTCGAAGTTTCAAGCGCTCCGAGGTTGAGTCGGGGCGGCGTTTGTCTATGCCGCGTTTCATCTCTCAACCCAAGCTAGAATACCGGACCAGACGGATCTCAAGGGGGTTTTAGGTGACCGGCAAACTACTGAGTTCAATTGGCTCGCTGGGAGCCGCCGCCCTCGCACTGGCGCCGGCGGCCGCCTTCGCAGTGATGCCTGAGCCGGGTCAACCGGTCGATGGGCAGGTCGGTTTCCAGCCGGCCGTGACGCCGATCATGGAATCCATCCAGGCTTTCCATGACGGTCCTCTGCTGTGGACCTGCATCGTCATAGTGCTTCTGGTCCTGGCGTTGCTCGTCGTCGTGATGGTGCGGTTCAACGCCAAATCGAACCCGACCCCGTCCAAGACGACCCACAACACCTTGATCGAAGTGATCTGGACCGTGGTTCCGGTGCTGGTCCTCGTGATCATCGCCATTCCGTCCTTCGCGGTGCTGACCGACCAGCTGACCATCCCCGATGGCCAGCGCAAGTATCTCGGCTCGAACATCTTCTCGCTGGGCGAGGTGGAGGTTCCGGCGCCCGGGCTCACCATCAAGGCCACCGGCCAGCAGTGGTACTGGGACTACGAGTACGTCGATCAGGGTCTGACCATGACCTCGACCATGCTCAACGACGAGGATCGCCTCGCGACCAAGCCGAACGAGCCGCGCCTGCTCGCCGTCGACTACGATCTGGTCGTGCCTGTCGATACCACCGTGCGCCTTCAGGTCACGGCTGATCCCGGTGGCGTGATCCACGCTTTCGCGGTGCCCTCTTTCGGCGTCAAGATCGACGCGGTCCCCGGCCGCCTCAATGAAACATGGTTCAATGCCAGCGAGACCGGCATCTACTACGGCCAGTGCTCGGAACTGTGCGGCAAGGACCATGCCTTCATGCCGATCGCGGTTCGCGTGGTGACCCAGGAAGAGTACGCGGCCTGGATGGCGGCCTTCGAGGCTGGCTCGATCGACGATGCCAACGCCACCCTTCCGGCACTCAGCTAAGGACCCGTGTGCGGGTCCCTGACCCGGCGCAGCGAAGAATACGAAAAGGGATCGCTCTAAATGGCCGATACTCACGCTCTGGAAGCTCATGATGCACCGCACGGCCACGCCGATGCGCACGCTCATGGCCATCCGACCGGCTGGCGGCGCTACGTCTACTCTACCAACCACAAAGACATCGGTATCATGTACCTGGTGTTCTCCATCTTCGCAGGCGTGGTTGGCGCCCTGCTCTCGGGCGCCATGCGCCTCGAGCTGATGGAGCCGGGTATCCAGATCTTCCACGGCCTCGCAGCGATAGTGTACGGCATGGACGCCGACGCGGCGCTCGATGCCGGCAAGCACATGTACAACGTGTTCACCACGGCCCACGCGCTGGTCATGGTGTTCTTCGTGGTCATGCCGGCGACGATGGGTGGCTTTGCCAACTACTTCGCCCCGCTGATGATCGGCGCTCCCGATACGGCGTTCCCGCGCATCAACAACATCGCGTTCTGGCTGCTGCCGTTCGCCTTCCTGCTGCTGATCCTGTCCCTGTTCTTCGAGGGGCCTGCCGGTGCGACCGGTTTCGGCGGCGGCTGGACGGCGTATCCGCCGCTCTCGACCTCGGGCCAGCCTGGTCCGGCCATGGACTTTGCGATCTTCTCGCTGCACATCGCCGGCATCAGCTCGATCCTGGGCTCGATCAACCTGATCACCACGATCTTCAACATGCGCGCCCCGGGCATGACGCTGCACAAGATGCCGCTCTTTGCCTGGTCCGTGCTGGTCACCGCGTTCCTGCTGCTGCTGGCTCTTCCGGTTCTCGCCGGCGCCATCACCATGCTGCTGACCGACCGCAACTTCGGCACCACCTTCTTTGCTCCTGAAGGCGGCGGCGACCCGATCCTGTTCCAGCACCTGTTCTGGTTCTTCGGTCACCCCGAAGTGTACATCATGATCCTGCCGGGCTTCGGCATCGTCAGCCACGTCATCTCGACCTTCAGCCGCAAGCCGATCTTCGGCTACCTGGCGATGGTTTACGCGATGGTGGCCATCGGCGGCGTCGGCTTCATCGTGTGGGCTCACCACATGTACACGGTCGGCCTGAGCCTCGACGTCCAGCGCTACTTCGTTGCGGCGACCATGGTCATCGCGGTGCCTACCGGCGTGAAGATCTTCAGCTGGATCGCCACGATGTGGGGCGGCTCCATTACCTTCCGCACGCCCATGCTGTGGGCCATCGGCTTCATCTTCCTGTTCACCGTCGGCGGTGTGACGGGCGTGGTGCTGGCCAATGCCGGTGCGGACCGTGCCCTGCACGACACCTACTATGTGGTGGCGCACTTCCACTATGTGCTGTCGCTGGGTGCGGTGTTCTCGATCTTCGCGGGCTGGTACTACTGGTACCCCAAGATGTTCGGCATCATGTACAGCGAGAAGCTGGCCAACGCCCACTTCTGGATCACCTTCGTGGGCGTGAACCTGATCTTCTTCCCGCAGCACTTCCTGGGTCTGTCGGGCATGCCGCGCCGCTACATCGATTACCCCGATGCCTACGCGCTGTGGAACATGGTCTCGTCGATCGGCTACTACATCACGTTCGTGGGCCTGCTGCTGTTCCTCTACCTGCTGTACGAGGCTGCCCGGAAGAAGCGCCCGGCTGCTGCCAACCCGTGGGGTGACGGCGCGACGACCCTGGAATGGACGCTGAGCTCGCCTCCGCCGTTCCACCAGTTCTCGACGCTGCCGCGCATCGACAGCAAGTCCGACCACTGACCAACCTCCCGCGGGGCCCAAGGGTCCCGCGGTCCAACAAGGCGACAGACATTGGCCTACGTGCACCACAGTCATGACGTTCGCTCCCGCGCCCATGAGGCGCGGGTGGGGGACTACGTGGCTCTGCTGAAGCCGCGGGTCATGTCTCTCGTCGTGTTCACCGCCTTCGTCGGCCTGCTGCTCGCCCCCGGCGGCATCAATCCGTTCGTGGGTGCGGTGGCGATCCTCTGCATCGCCGTCGGGGCCGGCGCGTCCGGCGCCCTGAACATGTGGTACGATTCCGACATCGACGCGGTGATGAGCCGCACCGCCAACCGCCCGATCCCGGCGGGACGCATCGATCGCGAGCACGCGCTCGGCCTCGGGCTCGTCCTGTCGACCCTTTCGGTCGGTCTTCTCGGCCTTGCCACCAACTGGCTGGCCGCCGGGCTGCTCGCTTTCACGATCTTCTTCTACGCCGTGATCTACACGATGTGGCTGAAGCGCTCGACGCCGCAGAACATCGTTATCGGCGGTGCCGCCGGCGCCTTCCCGCCCATGGTGGGCTGGGCTGCGGTCACTGGCACGATCAGCATCGAGTCCATCGTGCTGTTCCTCATCATTTTCCTCTGGACCCCGCCGCACTTCTGGGCGCTGGCGCTCTACAAGCAGTCCGACTACGGCGCGGCAGGCATCCCCATGCTGCCAAACGTCTCGGGTGAGCAGGCCACCAAGGTGCAGATCTTGCTCTATTCCGTGCTGCTCGTCGCCGCGACGCTCGTGCCCGGCTTCATCGGGTTCATGGGCCCGATCTACTCCGCCGTTGCGATCATCGCCGGCGCCATTTTCGTCTGGCTGGCCTGGGCGCTGTTCCGCACTTCCGAAACGGTACCGATGAAGAAGGCCGGACGGTCCCTGTTCACCTACTCGCTGAGCTACCTGGCCGCGATCTTCTGCGCCCTGCTCGTCGACCACGCCGCGAGAACGATGGGATGGTTGTGATGGCCGATACACCCAAGAAGCCAGCGCCGCACGAAAACGACGCGGAACTGGCCGCCCGCCGCCGCAGGCGCTCGATCGCACTGGCCCTGGCGCTCGGTGCCCTCGTGGTGATCTTTTACGTGCTGACCGTCGTCAAGATGGGTCCGGCCCTGTTCGACCGGCCCCTCTGATGGCGGACGTTTCGCTCGGCACGGAAAACCGCAACAACAGGCGTGTCGCCCTGACGCTGGTGATCGTCGTGGCGGGCATGGTCGGTGTCGCCTATGCGGCGGTCCCGCTCTATGCCCTGTTCTGCCGGATCACGGGCCTCGATGGCACCACGCAGGTGTCCTCGGGCAACCCCAAGGGCGTCATCGACCGCGAGATGACCGTCCGCTTTGACGCCAATGTGGCGAGCGATCTGCCTTGGACGGTGACTGCGGCCAAGCCCGTGACGGACCGGATCGGCGAGACGGAAACCGTGGTCTATACCGCGACGAACCACTCCGATCGGCCGATCACCGGGCAGGCGATCTTCAACGTTACGCCCGAGACCACCGGTATCTATTTCAACAAGATCGAATGCTTCTGCTTCACCGAGCAGACCCTGCAACCCGGCGAGACGGTCGAAATGCCGATCGTGTTCTTCGTCGATCCCGATATCGCCGACGACAAGAACGTCGCGACGGTCGGGGAGATCACTCTGTCCTACACATTCTACGCTGTTGAGAGCGAGGGAAGCTGACTATGGCCGCGCACGCCAAGAACCACGACTACCACCTGGTAAGCCCGAGCCCGTGGCCGATTGTCATGTCGGTCTCGCTGTTCGTCATGGCGATCGGTGCGGTTCTCTACCTTCATGAGATCCAGCCGCCTTGGCTGCTGCTCGCCGGCGTGGTGGGCGTCGTCTACACCATGTACGCGTGGTGGTCGGACGTCATCAAGGAAGGCAAGGCCGGCGACCACACCCCGGTGGTGCAGTTGCACATGCGCTACGGCATGATCCTGTTCATCGCTTCCGAAGTGATGTTCTTCGTGGCCTGGTTCTGGGCCTACTTCGATGCCTTCTTCAACTACGCCGCGCCCGACCAGTATGCCCGCGTCGAAGCGCTCGGCACCAGCTGGCCGCCGGTTGGCGTCGAGCTGTTCAACCCCTGGCACCTGCCGCTGTTCAACACGCTGATCCTGCTGACCTCGGGCACCGCGGTCACCTGGGCTCACCATGCGCTGCTGCACAAGGACAAGCGCGGCCTCGTCTGGGGCCTTGCCATCACGATCGCGCTGGGCGTGCTGTTCACGTTCGTGCAGGCGGTGGAATACTCGGAAGCGGCCTTCTCGTTCGACGGCAACATCTATGGCGCCAGCTTCTTCATGGCGACCGGCTTCCACGGCTTCCACGTGCTCGTCGGCACGATCTTCCTGATCGTGTGCCTGGTCCGCGCCATGCGCGACTCGTTCACGCCGCAGCACCACCTCGGCTTCGAGTTCGCCGCCTGGTACTGGCACTTCGTCGACGTGGTCTGGCTGTTCCTGTTTGCCTCGATCTATGTCTGGGGCAGCTGGGGCGTTCAGCTCAGCCACTGAGTGGCCGAGCGACAGGTCTTGCGAGGGGCGCGGCACTGGCTGCGCCCTTCGTGCTTACGGGGCCCGCGTGGCCTGAATGATCGTTGCTATCCCGACGGACGTGCTAGAACCGCTCCATGACCAAGACTGTGACTGAACGAGTGCAATCTGCCCGGCCCGAAGGCCTCCTCCATGGCTGAATCGCGCGGGGACGCCGCTCGTCGCCGCGGCTGGTTCTGGGGCTTCGTCGTCTTGATGCTGGCGCTCATGGCGCTGTTTGTCGCGCTTGGCACCTGGCAGCTCGACCGCCTTGGCGACAAGGAACGGCTCATCGTCGACATCGCCGCCCGCATGGATCTGCCTCCCGCTGAGCTTCCGCCTGCCGAAGAGTGGGGCACGCTCGATGCCTCGTCATGGAACTACCGGCCCGTGCAGCTGGCGGGCACGTGGTTGCCTGACCGGACGGTTCTCGTCTTCACCAGCCTCGCAGACCAGCGCGGACAGTATGGAGGTCCGGGCTACTGGGTGGTGACCCCGCTGCAGCTGGCGGCTGGGGGCACCGTGTTCGTCAATCGCGGCTTCGTCCCGCAGGATTCGGCCGCTCCGTTCGCGCAGGGCGGGCCGCTGGACCCTGGTCTTGTCAGCCTGAACGGTATCGCGCGTCTATCCGAGGAAGTCGGCAGCTTCACCCCGCAGCCGGATTCCGCCCGGCACATTGACTATGTCCGCAACGTGGCCCGGCTGGCAAAGCTCGTCGGCCCCGTTCCCGAGCCCGTCGCGCCGGTCTATGTCGATCTGCCGGCGCTCGGGGCAGGGGCCTTGCCACAGGGTGGCGAGACCGTGGTGAGCTTCCCCAACAACCACCTGGGCTACGCCATCACCTGGTACGGTTTTGCCCTGCTCGTGCCCCTCTTGCTGTTCTTCTGGATCCGCCGGCAGGCGCAGGAGCGGTCCCCGGGACCATGAAACTTGCGGCGCAGCCCCAGTTTCAATAGGGTGCGCCGCAACCCGATCAACCGCGTGCGCTCACCGGGGCACGCGCCAGAACAAGCGCTTTCCTCTACATGCAGTTTGTCTCCACGCGCGGCGGGGCGGCCGTGCCCGGCTTTTCAGACGCAGTCCTGTCGGGCCTCGCCACCGACGGCGGGCTCTACGTGCCCGAGCGCTGGCCGGTCCTGAGCCACGCCGAAATCGCCGCCTTCGCCAACCGGCCCTATGCCGAGGTCGCATTCGCCATCATCTCGCGCTTTGTCGAGGGTGAGATTCCGGACGCCGACCTCAGGCGCATCATCGACGAGTCCTACGCGACCTTCCGCCATCCTTCGGTGGCGCCGTTGGTCGAGATCGAGCCGGGCCATTTCGTCCTCGAGCTCTTCCATGGCCCCACGCTCGCCTTCAAGGACGTGGCCATGCAGTTCCTCGCGCGGGTGATGGACCATGTCCTGGCGCGTCGTGGCGCGCGTGCCACCATAGTCGGCGCCACCTCCGGCGATACCGGCTCGGCCGCCATCGAGGCCTTCCGCGGTCGCGACACCACCGACGTCTTCATCCTCCATCCCGAGGGACGGACGTCTGAAGTGCAGCGCCGGCAGATGACCACGGTGCTCGACGCGAACGTCCACAACATTGCGTTGCGCGGCAACTTCGACGACTGCCAGGACATCGTGAAGGGGCTGTTCAACAACGCCCGTTTCCGCGACGCAGTCAGCCTCTCGGGCGTCAACTCTATCAACTGGGGCCGGATCGTCGCCCAGATCGTCTACTATTTCACTTCGGCCGTCGCGCTTGGCGCGCCGCACCGAGAGGTGGTGTTCACCGTCCCGACCGGCAATTTCGGCGACGTCTTCGCCGGCTACTGTGCTCGCCGCATGGGCCTGCCGGTGCGTACGCTGGCGATCGCCACCAACTCCAACGACATTCTCGCCCGCACCCTCGAAACCGGCCGCTACGAAGTGACCGGCGTCATGCCGACCATCAGTCCGTCCATGGACATCCAGGTCAGCTCCAACTTCGAGCGCCTGCTGTACGAGGCCACGGGTCGCGACGCCGCTGCGGTGACGACCATGATGGCCGGCCTCCGGCAGTCGGGAGGGTTCTCCATCCCGCAGGGCGCCCTGGACGCGATCCGCAGCCAGTTCACCGCCGGCCGCACCAGCGAGGCGGAGACCTCGGCAACCATCCGCGAGGTCTACGCGCGCTCTGGTTACCTGCTCGACCCGCATACAGCGGTCGCCGTACACGTCGCGCGCCGCCTCGTCGGTGGCGATGCACCGGTTATCACGCTCTCCACCGCGCACCCGGCCAAGTTTCCCGGTCCGGTCCTCGCGGCAGCCGGCATTGAACCGGCCCTCCCGGCGTGGTTGTCTGACCTTTACCAGCGGGAAGAACGCTTTACGGTTCTGGACGACGACCAGGGGGCCGTCGAACAGTTCATATCGGCGCGCACACGCGTGCTGGAGGAGAACAAGTGACTGTCCGGAGTACGACGCTTCCCAACGGCATGACCGTTCTCACCGACGACATGCCGCATCTCGAGAGCGCGTCCCTGGGCATCTGGGTCAAGGCCGGCTCCCGCAGTGAAACCGAAGCCGAGCACGGCATCTCGCACATGCTGGAGCATATGGCGTTCAAGGGCACCAAGACCCGCGACGCACTGCAGATCGCTTCCACTATCGAGAATGTTGGCGGCGACCTCAACGCAGCGACCTCGGTGGAGCACACCGGCTACTTTGCTCGCGTGCTCAAGGAAGACGTGGCGCTCGCCGGCGACCTCCTCTCGGACATCCTCCAGAACTCCCTGTTCGAGCAGCACGAACTGGACCGTGAGCAGCAGGTGATCGTCCAGGAGATCGGTGCCGCTCGCGATAATCCCGACGACCATGTCTTCGACCTGTTCCAGCAGGCGGCTTTCCCCGACCAGGCCATCGGCCGCACCATTCTGGGAACTGTTGAGTCCGTGAACAGCTTCGGGCCGGATTCGATCCGGGCCTACATGGATCGCAACTATGTCGGCGACCAGATGGTGCTGTGCGCCGCGGGCAACGTCGATCATGACGCCCTCGTCGACATCGCCCACAACCGCTTCCATGATCTCAAGTCCACCGGGGCCCCGGCGCCTGAAAAGGCCGCTTACGTCGGCGGTGAGCAGCGGCTGGTCTCGGATCACGAGCAGGCCCATATCGTGCTCGGCATGGAGGGCAGGGCCTACAACTCCGACGGGTTCTACGCCGTCCAGATCCTCGCCTCGATCCTCGGCGGCGGCATGAGTTCGCGCCTGTTCCAGGAAGTGCGGGAAAAGCGCGGCCTGTGCTATTCGGTCTATGCGTTCCATTGGGCCTTCGCCGACTCGGGCATATTCGGGGTTGCGGCATCGACCGGCGAGGAAGAGGTGAAGGAGCTGCTGCCCGTGGTGCTCGACGAGTTGCGCAAGGCCTCCGAGACCATCACCGACGAGGAAGTCTTCCGCGTCCGCAACCAGATTCGCGCCGGCCTCCTGATGTCGCTGGAAAGCCCGTCTTCCCGCGCCGGCCAGCTCGCGCGCCAGCAGATCCTCTGGGGCCGGCCCATCCCCCTGCAGGAGACTGTCGAGCGGATCAACCGCATCACCGCCGATCGCGTCAAGCAGATTGCCCACCAGATATTCGAGGCCGGCACTGTGTCGCTCGCCGGCATCGGCCCGGTGGCGAAGCTCCCCGACTATCGCGACATTGCGGCCCAGCTGAAGACCTGAGCCATGGCGGCGGCGTCATGATGCTCACCTGGTTCGGCCGCGAGGATACCCCCATACTGATGGGTGAGCGCGTATTGCTGCGCGCGCCCCGCAGCTCCGACTACACCGCCTGGCGCGACCTTCGCCGCGCCAGCCGCGATTTCCTGAAGCCCTACGAGCCGCGCTGGACCGAAGTGGACCTCAGCCAGCGCGTCTATGCCGCCCGGCTGAAGCGCGGGCGCGAGGAAGCGCGTGTCGGCACCGACTACTCGTTCTTCATCTTCACGCGCAGCGAAGGCCAGCTCGTCGGCGGCATCACGCTCTCCAACGTCCGGCGTCGCGCCGCCCAGTTCGTCAACCTCGGCTACTGGATGGGCCACACCTTCTCCGGCCAGGGCTACATGACCGAGGCCGTAGGCTGCATCGTGCCCTACTGCTTTGAAACGCTGGGGCTGCATCGCATCCACGCGGCCTTCCTGCCGGACAACCGGGCGAGCCGGCGCGTCCTTGAAAAAAACGGATTTCGCGAAGAGGGCTACGCCGAGCATTACCTCCAGATCGACGGCAAGTGGGCCGACCACGTGCTGTTCGGCCTGACCCGCGAGCGTTACGACGAGACCATCAGGCATGGCCGGTCGTGAACGCTTGTTTGATAGGGGAAACCCCGATACCTAGGTTTCCCAACCATGACTGTGGCAGGGCAAGTTTTCAGCTGATGCGTCACATCCTCCGTCTCGCGATGTGCATCGTGCTGGCTGCCCTCGGGACTTTTCCCGCTGCCGCGCTGGACGTCATCACAGCTCCCGAGAACGTCAACGCCGTCAACCTGACGGGCGTCGTCGACATCGTGCCTGGCGAGGGCGGCAAGGTCCAGCTTTCCACCGCCCCCGGCGAGGACGGCATCATCCGCCGCATCGAGGTGCTGGCCTCCCAGGGCGGCACCAACCCCAGCTGGGCCCTGTTCGCCATCCGCAACGATTCCGACGTGCAGATGGAGCGCCTGCTCGTCGCCCCCTACTTTCGCCTGCCAGGGTCCGGCGTGTTTCGCCCCGATCTCGGTGCCGAGCGCATCAAGGTCCTGACCCCGAGCGCCGGCCTCCGGCCCACCCGCCTGCCGGACCGCGAGGCCGACGTGTTCGAGGTGGTGATCGACCCGGGCGCCACGGTCACTTTCGTCGCCGAGCTCTCGAACGGGGCGTTGCCCGAGCTGTACCTCTGGAAGCCTGACGCCTACCGCGACTACGTGAACTCGTTCACGCTCTTCCGCGGCGTGGTGCTGGGCGTCGCCGCGCTCGCCGCAGTCTTTCTCACTGTGATGTTCGTGGTGCGGGGGCGGGGCGTATTCCCCGCGACCGCCGCCTTTTCCTGGGCCGTGCTGGTCTACCTTCTGGTCGACTTCGGCGTGCTCGGTCCACTGCTGGGCATCTCCAACGGCTCGGTGCAGCCCTTCCGCGCCGCGGCGGAGGCCGGCATCGCGACGACGCTGTTCGGCTTTCTCTTCATCTACCTCAATCTCCACCGCTGGCACCTGCGCTTCATCCATCTCGCCCTTGCCCTGGTCGTGGTGTTTCTTGCGCTCTTCGGCTTTGCCTTCTTCCAGCCCGCCATCGCCTCGACCGTCGCCCGGCTGGTGCTGGCGCTGCTCGGCATCACCGGCTTCTTCCTGATCCTGCTGCTGGCGCTGCGCGGCTACGACCGTGCGGTGCTGCTCGTGCCGACGTGGATCATCTACATCGCCTGGCTCTTCTATGCCTGGCTTGTGGTCACCGGACAGGTCTCGAACGACGTGGCCCAGCCCGCCGTTGCCGGCGGCCTCGTGCTCATCGTCATGCTGCTCGGCTTCACCGCGGTGCAGCACGCCTTCTCGGAAGGGCAGGTGTCGATCGGCACGCTCAGCGAAGTCGAGCGCCGGGCGCTGGCGCTCACTGGGTCGGGTGACTTCGTCTTCGACTGGAACATAGAGCGCGACCGCGTCGCGGTGTCCGACGAGTTGGGCACCCGTCTCGGCGAACGGCGCGGTGCGCTGCGGGGCTCGATCCGGCGCTGGCTCGAGCGAATCCATCCCGAGGATCGCGACCGCTTCCGTACCGCCTTCGACACGCTGGTGGAGCTTCGCCGCGGCAAGGTTTCCGCCGACGTTCGCCTCGCCGCCCATGACGGCAGCTACCGCACCTTCCGCATGCGGGTGAAGCCGGTTCTCGGGGGCGACGGCCAGGCCAACCGCATCGTCGGCACGCTGCAGGATGTGAACGAGGACCGCGCCAGCCGCGAGCGCCTGTTGCACGACGCAGTGCACGATAGCCTGACGGGCCTGCCCAACAAGCAGCTGTTTCTCGACCGGCTGGAGCGCTCCCTCGTGCGGGCGCGGCTGCCCAATGGCATCAAACCGGCCGTGTTCCTCATCGACGTCGACCGTTTCACCGAACTCGAGGAGCGCGTCGGGCACTCTGCCGCCGACTCGGTGCTGCTCGCCATCTCGCGCCGCATCGCCCGCGTGATGCGCCCGCTCGACACTGTGGCGAGGCTGGGCGGGGACCAGTTCGGCGTGATTCTCGCGTCCGAGGCGGCCGCCGGCAAGATCGCCGAGACGGCCGAGCAGATCCGCAAGGCGCTGAAATCGCCCTTCAACTTCGGCGAGCGCGACCTCAGCCTCACCGCGTCGATCGGCGTCACCATCTACGACGGTAACCCGGTGGCGGCGGTTGACGTGCTCCGCGACGCCGAGCTCGCCATGTATTATGCCAAGCGCCTCGGCGGTGACCGTATCGAGGCCTTCCGCGCCTCGGCGCGTTCCATCGCTGCCTATTCCAAGGCCGGCGAGGAGGACCTTGATCGCGGGCTGCGCCATGGCGAACTGGGCGTGCTGTTCCAGCCGATTATGGACATCCAGTCGGGGACCATCGCCGGATGCGAGGCGCTGATGCGCTGGAACCACCCGCAGCGCGGTGTTGTGCCACCCGAGGAGTTCGTGCCGCTGGCCGAGCGCACCGGCCTGATCGAGCGGCTCGGCCGCGTCGCATTCGAGCAGGCCGCCGGCCAGGCTCGCGAATGGGCCGCCTCGCTGCCGCTGCCCGAGGACTTCTTCGTTTCGGTCAACCTCTCGCCCAGCCAGCTCGCCACCGAGTCGCTGCTCAA
>JAEYZJ010000145.1 GCA_023430705.1 Pseudomonadota bacterium
GACAACGACAATTTCCGGGTGAAGCGCTACATCGCCAAGTACACGATCAACCCGGCCATCGCGCAGGGGATGAGCCGGCATATCGGCTCGATCGAGGTGGGCAAGCGGGCCGACCTGGTGCTGTGGAGCCCCGCCTTCTTCGGCGTGAAGCCCGAGATCATCCTGCTCGGCGGCTCCATCGCCGCGGCGCCGATGGGCGATCCGAACGCCTCGATCCCGACGCCGCAGCCGATGCACTACCGACCGATGTTCGCGGGCTACGGCAGGCTGAAGACCAGCTCGACGGTCACCTTCGTGTCGCAGGCCGCCTATGACGACGGGCTGCAGGGCAAGCTCGGCGTCGCCAAGGGCATGCTGCCGGTGGAGAACACGCGCGGCGGCATCGGCAAGGCCTCGATGATCCACAACTCGGCCATGCCGCATCTCGAGGTCGATCCCGAAACCTACGAGGTGCGCGCCGACGGCGAGCTGCTGACCTGCGAGCCGGCGACGGTGCTGCCCATGGCGCAGCGGTATTTCCTGTTCTGACCTGCCTCACGCGGCGCGCGAAGATGCGCCGCCATCCTCCCCCGGCGACTCGTCAATTCCGTTCCGCCACAGGAACCAGCCGCCGATGAGCATGGCGGCACCCCAGACGAGGAAGCCGACGTCCCAGTACAGCCACTCGCTTTCGGGCACCGTCTCGTTGACGTGGTGCAACTGCAGCAGGTGGTGGTTGACCACGCCCTCGACGAGGTTGAAGGCGCCGAACCCCATCAGCATCGTGCCTGCGAGCAGCTTCCACGACCACCACAGGTGCCCCCGGTGCGCGGCCCGCCACAGCAACACGAGCCCGGCCAGCACGAACACGTAGGTGGCCGCATGGAAGACGCCGTCCCAGAAGGTGTTGAACTCGAGGCTGGCCACGTCGACCGGCGGATGGGTGTGGCTGACCATGTGATGCCACTGCAGCAGTTGGTGCAGCACGATGCCGTCGAAGAAGCCGCCAAGGCCCAGCCCGAACAGGATGCCGGCCGCCGTGGGGAATGCTCGCTTGTCTTTGTCAGCCATGTTGCTCTCCTCGCTCTGCGGGAACCTGACCGAACCGATGCGGTTCCCGCCGTCCCGCAGACTCCGGCGCCGCCGGTGATGCGGGATGACGACAGAGGCCAAAGAACAGCGCGCACAGCAACAAATCGCCCTTGAGCCGGGCGGCCGGATGCCTACAACAGCTTCGAGCGACGGCTGGGCCACCAGCCGCCCCGGCGGCATGCGGTGACAGATTGCAGATTTTCCACCTGGGCTACCCCAAGAGCGGATCGACCACCATTCAGCAGCTGCTGAAGTCCGATCCGGACATCCGGTTTCTCGGCAAGCCCTACGACGATCCCGGGCTCGAGTACGATGTCCGCGAGCTCCTGGCCTTCGGGGACCTGCGCCAGCTGCCCGCGGCGACGGTCGCGGACATGCGCCGGCGGTTGGGCGCGGATGCCATCGTCAGCGACGAAATCCTCTCCGGGGTCGGCTTTGCCCATGGCATCGCGGCCAACTCGCTGCTCCAGATCGTCGACAACCTGGAGCTGCTGACGGAAGGCGACTTCGTCGCCCATGTGATCTTTCGCCAGCCCGACGCTTTCCTGCGCTCCTACTACAACCAGCTGGTGCGCATGGGCGCCCGCATGACCTTCGACCAGTTCTGCTCGCTGGTGCTGCTCCGCCGCCACCACTGGGTCTTCCGCAGCCTCGACTACGGTGCGATCCTGCGCTCGCGGGCCTGCCGCGAGGGCCGGCTGAAGCCGGTCCTGTTCGAGACGCTGTTCAAGGACGGCGGGCTCGGCGACTTCCTGCGCGCTTCCTTCGGCGCCACCCACCTGCCGGAGAAACCGACCGACCAGCGCTCGAACCGCTCCGAGACCGACAGCACCATCGACTATGCCGCGCCACGCCTGCCGCTCAACCCGGCGGGATGGATCGAGCTCACGGTGACCCAGCCCTCCGTCCAGGAATACGACTGGCTGCAGCGCCTGCCGCCCGACGAGCGGCAACTGCACCAGACGGTCTGGAGCTTCCAGTCACGCGAGGCCGACGCCATCGTGGCCGACTACCGCTCGACGCTGGGCGAGGCGCGCGCCCGCTTCGGCAACCGCACCGGCAAGCGTCCCGCGACCCCGATGTTCAAGCGGCTGTTGCAGGCCATCGCCGAGACCAACCGGGGCGTGGCGGAGGAGTTTCCCGATCACGCCTTTGCCCGGCATGACTATTTCGGCTGACCGCGTCACCGGTTCTGCTATCCTCCTTGGCGGATGGACCGACAGGGAGAGACTGCCATGGAAGCGCTTGCCACCGCTGCGATGATGGGAAATGTCGACGTCTCCGCCCAGGTCGTGCTCCAGTTGCAGGGCAGTTTCGAGCGCAACGTGATCCGCTATCAGTGCGATGGGCTCGAGCCGTTCTCGGTCGATTTCATCAACGCCGCCCCGAACTTCCTCGCCATCATCCCCGTCAACGGCGAGAAGCTGGTGTTCGCGAACGTCGTCGCCGCCTCCGGGGCCAGGTACGTCGCCGCCCAGTACGAGTTCTGGACCAAGGGCAGCGAAGCCACGCTCACCGACCTCCAGGGCTCAACCGACCCGGTCGAATGCCACGAAGCCAGCGAAACGCCGTGATAGGTGGACCCCGGCCTCGCCAATGACGTGTTCCTGCATGTCCGCGTGGTCATGGGGACGATTATCGGCCTCGGCATCACGCGCCTGCTGACCGGCATGGCCGGGCTGATCCAGTATCCCAATCACTACAAGGTGTCGGTGCTGCACCTGCTGTGGGTGCTCTCGATCGGCATCGAGCTGACGCTCTTCTGGTGGTGGGAGTTCAGCCTCTCCACTCAGCCGACCTGGAACCTGGGCGTCTTTGCGTTCCTGATCTTTTATTCCGCGACCCTGTTCGCACTGGCCGCCCTGCTCTTTCCCGAACAGCTGTTCGACGATGAACTCTACGAGGAGTTCTTCATCCGTCGGCGCCGCTGGTTCTTCTCCATCTTCGCGCTGACCTTCCTGTTCGACCTGGTCGACGTCATCATCAGGGGAGAGCCGTATTTCAGCCAGCAGAACGTCGTCTACTTCATCCAGATTCCGTTCGGCCTGACCCTGTCGATCCTCGCCATGTGGACCGCGCGCCGCGACGCCCACATCGTGCTGGTGCTGCTGCACCTCGTCTACCAGACCGGATCGATCATCTACTATTTCAACATCACCTAGGGCGCCCCGCGGCGGTGCCGGTCCCGACGCCGCATTTGCGATGACTCGCCTTCGCCGCTAAGGTCCCTGCCGAAGGTTGGGAAGCCTCGAAGACCTGGTAGTGTGTAATGCCGCAGACGTTTCGCGCGGTAGGCTATGTGCCGCCCGGCAAGGCCGGCGCCGCCTTCGATCTCGCCGTTCTCCTGCATGACGAGCGGCGCGTCCGCCGCCGCAGCCTCACGCTTGCCCGTGGCGACACGGTGCTGGTTGATTTTCCCGAGCCGGTGACGCTGGAGCATCGCAGCGCCCTCGAGCTGGAGGACGGCCGCCTCGTCCAGATCATCGCCGGCGAGGAGGCGCTGCACGAAGTTCGGGGCCGGGACCGCATCCACCTGATGCGGCTCTGCTGGCACCTGGGCAACCGGCACCTCAAGGCGCAGATCGAGGACGACCGCGTGCTGATCCTGCGCGACCACGTGATCCGCGACATGCTGCGCGGCCTTGGCGCCAGCGTGACCGACGTCACCGAGCCCTTCCATCCCGAGGACGGCGCCTATGCGCACAGCCACGGCGAGCCCGTCCACGCCCTGCTCAACCGATGACCGCGCCGTCCGCCCTGCACAAGCTCGTCACCTGGTTGTCGCCGGCCTTCCCGGTCGGGGCGTTCGCCTGGTCGGCCGGACTTGAAACGGCGATTGCAGATCGACGCGTAACCGATTCCGAACGCTTGCAGAACTGGGTCGGCGGTGCGCTGGCCCATGGCGGGGTGCGCACGGACGCGATCGTGCTGGCCGAGGCCTGGCGGATCGTGGCCGCTGGAGGGATCGAGCCTAGCTCTCCCCCCCGCCCACCCTCCCCCCCAAGGGGG
Source organism: Pseudomonadota bacterium (assembly GCA_023430705.1). Classification (GTDB taxonomy): domain Bacteria; phylum Pseudomonadota; class Alphaproteobacteria; order Rhizobiales; family Devosiaceae; genus Devosia_A. The sequence goes on from JAEYZJ010000145.1 coordinate 4,081, forward strand.
GAGGTGTCAGGCGGTGCATTTGACGAAGAAACTGCCACAAGCTCGATCGGCACCTCCCCCCTTGCGGGGG
>JAEYZJ010000170.1 GCA_023430705.1 Pseudomonadota bacterium
GCAACCGCGGCCTCGATGCCGTCGAGGACCTCGGGCAGCCTGCCGCGCCGCGTGATCTGCGCAAAGCGCGCCGCGTCGAGCGTATCGAGCGAGACGTTGAGCCGCTTCACCCCGGCGCGCGCCAGCCCCTCCGCGTGGTGGCGCAACTGGCTGCCGTTGGTGGTGAGCGTCAGTTCCTCGAGGCCCTGGCCGAGGTGGCCGCCGATCTTTTCGACCAGATCCATGATGTCGCGCCGCACCAGCGGCTCGCCGCCGGTGAGCCGCACCTTGCGGACCCCGCGCGCGACGAAGGCGGTGACGATGCGGTCGATCTCCTCAAAGCTCAGCACTTCCTTCCTGGCGAGGAAGGTCATGTGCTCGCTCATGCAGTAGACGCAGCGGAAATCGCAGCGGTCCGTCACCGACACCCTGAGGTAGGTGATATGGCGGCCGTAGCGATCGACCAGCGGGCGAGGCGCGCCGCGGGCCGCTATGTCGGGCTGCTCGAGGAGGGTGACTGGCATGGCTTCTACATACTGCCGCAGCGGCAAATACAAAAGGGCCGGTCGCGACGACCGGCCCCTGAATGGCGCCTTTGGGGCTCGTCAGTGCCGGACGACCACCAGCGCGCCGACCTTCACGCGTTCGTAGAGGTCGGTCACGTCTTCGTTGGTCAGCCGGATGCAGCCCGAGGACACGGCCTGGCCGATGGTCCAGGGCTCGGACGTGCCGTGGATGCGATAGAGCGTCGAGCCGATATAGAGGGCGCGGGCCCCGAGCGGGTTGTCCGGGCCGCCGGGCATGTAGGCCGGCAGGTCGGGGACGCGCTTGCGCATCTGCGGCGGCGGCGTCCAGCCCGGCCACTCGGCCACGCGGGTGATCTTGTGCTGGCCCGCCCAGCGGAAGCCGTCACGGCCGACGCCGATGCCGTACCGCATGGCCTTGCCGTCTTCCAGCACCAGGTAGAGCCGGCGCTCCGACGTCTCGACGACGATCGTGCCGGGCTTGTACGAGGTTTCGTAATCGACGATCGTGCGGGCGATCGGGCTGCCGCGCTTGCTGCGGGCCCTCACGGCCGACGAATCTTCCCAGACATTGCTGTCGGGATTGTAGACACGCGCCGCCGTCGCCGGTGTGACCAGGGACAGCGTGAGGATCGCGGACAAGACGCCGGCGACCGCAATTCTTCTCTTCGTCATGTTCTTCAAACTGCGCCTCTCGACGAACATGGCCGATTGGGGCCATTCGTGCCTTGGTTGATATGCGTTCCTTTGCTCCCAGCAAAGGACGGATGCCACGATTCGGCCAAACTCCTAACAATGACGCCACATTGTGTTGCGACGAAGCGACATTTCCATTCACCTCTGCGTGAATCGGGCCGGTTGACATGCTCTGGCGGCTCTCCTACTGCGCCCCTGGCAACCGGGAGACGATGTTGAGCGACGATCCGAAATGGCTGGCCGCCAAGGCCGCGATGGCCGAAGTTCAGGACGGCATGCGACTGGGGCTCGGCACGGGCTCGACCGCCAAGCATTTCGTCGACCTCGTCGGCGAGGCGGTTGCGGGCGGCATGAAGCTGATCTGCGTGCCGACCTCCGAGCGGACGGCGGCCCAGGCGCTGGCTCTCGGCATCCCGCTCACCGACCTCGACGCCACGCCGGAACTCGACCTGACGGTCGACGGCGCCGACGAGATCGGCCCGGGCCTTGCCCTCATCAAGGGCGGCGGCGGCGCGCTGCTGCGCGAAAAGATCGTGGCGAGCGCCTCGCGGCGCATGGTGGTGATTGCCGATGCCAGCAAGCGGGTCGACATGCTCGGCCGCTTCCCGCTGCCGGTCGAGGTGAACCATTTCGGCCTCGGGGCGACGACGGCCGCGGTCGAGCGGCTGCTGCGCGAGGCCGGTTCCGACGCGCCGCTGAAGCGCCGGCTCGCGGCCGACGGAACCCCGTTCGTCACCGATGGCGGCCACGCCATCCTCGATGCTTCTTTTGGCCGTATTCCTGATCCAGAAGCCCTCGCCAGGGCGCTGTGCAACATACCGGGCGTGGTCGAGCACGGGCTGTTTGTCGGCCTGTGCAGCCGGGCCTACGTGGCCGGCGCGGCCGGCATCGACGTTCTGGACGGCTGAAGGCTGCTCGGATAGGGCTAGACGGGGTTCAACACCAAGATGGGCTATAAACTGATGACGTCCACCTCCAGGCGCGCGCCGTTCATCGCGGCGCTTCTCTCGCTGATCATTTCCGCCTTCGCGGCCATGCCCGCCCTGAGCCAGGACGGCGGCGAGATTTCGCCCGAGGCGCTGGCGCTGGCCCGCAAGTATGTGGACCTGACCGACACCGGCGGCCTCTACGAGGCGACGATCGTGCAGGCCGGCATCCGCACCTACCGCCAGCTGCTGCCGCAGAACCCGGAAATCGCCGAACCGCTGAATTCGGCCATCGAGGCCGTCATCGGCACCTACAAGGGCCGCAAGGGCGAGCTGTTCGACCAGTTCGCGCGCGTCTACGCCGCCTCCTTCAGCATCGAGGAGTTGCAGGAGATCGTCGACTTCTACTCCTCGCCCACCGGCCAGAAGCTCGCCAAGTCGAACGCCACCACCAGCGGCACCATCAATCGCATCATGGACGTGTTCTCGTCGAACCTGAACACCGAGTTCTTCGCCGCCGTGCGCGCCGAGCTCAAGTCCAAGGGTATCGACACCTGACGCTCCGATGCCTAAGTAGTTGAAGGCCCCGTCACTCGCGCGGGGCCTTTTCGTTTCCGGGGGAGTGCCGATGAGCGACAGCTATGATCTCGTGGTGATCGGCGCCGGATCGGGTGGCGTGCGCGCCGCGCGCATTTCGGCCGGCTATGGCGCCCGGGTGGCGATCGTCGAGGAATACCGCGTCGGCGGCACCTGCGTGATCCGGGGCTGCGTGCCCAAGAAGCTGTTCGTCTATGCCTCGCGCTACAAGGACCTGTTCGAGCTCGCCCCCGGCTTCGGCTGGGATGTGGCGACGCCCGCCTTCGACTGGGCGACGCTGGTCGCCAACAAGGACAAGGAGATCGCACGGCTCGAAGCGGCCTATGTGGCAGGCCTCGAGGCGCCGGGCGCCGAGATCATCCGCGACCGCGCCGTGGTCACCGGCACGAACAGCGTGAAGCTGGTGAAGTCCGGCCGCGAGCTGACGGCGAAGACCATTCTCGTCGCCACCGGCGCCCGGCCCTATGTGCCGGACATTCCGGGGCGGGAGCTGGGCATCACCTCCAATGAGGCGTTCCACCTCGACAGACTGCCGCACTCGATCCTGATCGAAGGCGGCGGCTTCGTCGCCGTGGAGTTCGCGACGATCTTTTCCGGGCTGGGCGTGCATACGACCATCGTCTATCGCGGCGAGCAGCTGCTGCGCGGCTTCGACGAGGATCTGCGCACCGGGCTCGAGGCGGGTCTCGAGGCGCGTGGCGTCAGGATCATCCACCAGACCAACGTGCGCGGCCTGCGCCGCACCGGCGACGACATCACCGTGAGCTTCTCCGATGGAGTGGACGCGCCGTTCGGAGCCGTGATGTTCGCGACCGGGCGCTCGCCGAACACCGCGGGACTGGGGCTCGAGGCGGCCGGTGTCGAGCTGCGGGACGACGGCGCCGTGGTGGTCGATGCGTTTTCGCGAAGCAGCGTGGCCTCGATCTACGCCGTGGGCGACGTGACGAACCGCGCGCAGCTGACGCCGATCGCCATCCGCGAGGGGCACGCCTTCGCCGACACGGTGTTCGGGCAACGGCCGACCGCCGTCGACCATTCGCTCATCGGCGAGGCGGTGTTCGCCGAACCGGAGGTCGGCACCGTCGGGCTGCCCGAGCACGAGGCCGTGGCGCAGGGCGACATCGACGTCTATGTCGCGCGCTTCCGCCCGATGATCAACACGCTGTCGCTGAAGTCGGAACGCATGATGATGAAGCTCATCACCCGCCCCGATGGCGGCGAGGTGCTGGGCGTCCACGTGCTCGGGCCGGGCGCCGCCGAGATCATCCAGATGGCGGCGATCCCGATGGGCATGAAGGCGACGAAGGCCGATTTCGACCGCACCATCGCCATGCACCCCACGGCGGCCGAGGAACTCGTGACGTTCAGGAAGCCGAGCTACGTGTATCGCGGCGGCGTGCGGCAGTAGCCAGTCCGGCGCGACCGGCTTCACACGGCGGCGCTTGCCTGATAGACCGCCGCCGACCGGAGGTATGCGTCATGGACTGGACACCGCAGAGCTGGAGAGCAAAGCCGATTTCGCAGGTCCCGGCCTATCCGGATCCGGCCAGGCTCGAGGCTGTCGAGGCGCAGCTGAGGAAGTTCCCGCCGCTGGTTTTTGCCGGCGAGGCGCGCGAACTCAAGCACCAGCTCGCCGATGTCGCGGCGGGCAATGCCTTCCTGCTGCAGGGCGGTGACTGCGCCGAAAGCTTTGCCGAGCACGGCGCCGACCATATCCGCGACTTCTTCCGCGTCTTCCTGCAGATGGCGATCGTCCTCACGCATGGCGCGAGCAAGCCGGTGGTCAAGGTCGGGCGCATCGCCGGCCAGTTCGCCAAGCCCCGCTCGTCCGATACCGAAACGATCGACGGCGTGACGCTGCCGTCCTATCGCGGCGACATCGTCAACGACATCAGCTTCGATCCGGCCGCGCGCGTGCCGGACCCCGAGCGCCTGCTGCTCGCCTACCGCCAGTCGGCGGCGACGCTGAACCTGCTGCGCGCCTTCGCCTCGGGTGGCTATGCCGACCTGACCCGCGTCCACGAGTGGACGATGGGCTTCATGAAGGACACCACGGCCTATCCGCGCTTCGAGGAGATCGCGGCCAAGATCGATGACGCCATCGACTTCATGCGCGCCCTCGGCCTCACCTCCGAGAACACTCCGGCGCTGCGCGAGACCAAGTTCTACACCAGCCACGAGGCGCTGCTGCTCGGCTACGAGGAGGCGCTGACCCGCCGCGACTCCATCACCGGCGACTACTACGCCACCTCCGGCCACATGCTGTGGATCGGCGACCGCACCCGCCAGCCGGACGGCGCCCATGTCGAGTACTTCTCGGGCATCCGCAACCCGGTCGGCGTCAAGTGCGGCCCGAGCCTCGAGACCGATGACCTGCTGCGCATCCTCGACCGGCTGAACCCCGGCAACGAAGCCGGCCGGATCACGCTGATCGGCCGCTTCGGCTCGGACAAGATCGCCGCCCACCTGCCGCGCCTGATCGAGGCGGTGGAGCGCGAGGGCAGGGTGGTCGTGTGGTGCTCGGACCCCATGCACGGCAATACCGTCAAGGCCTCGAACGGCTACAAGACCCGTCCCTTCGAGCGCGTGATGAGCGAAGTGAAGAGCTTCTTCGAGATCCACCGCGGCCTCGGCACCCATGCCGGCGGCGTTCATATCGAGATGACCGGCGACGATGTGACCGAATGCACCGGCGGCGGGGTCGCGGCCATCACCGAGGCGGGACTCGGCGACCGCTACCACACCTATTGCGATCCGCGCCTCAACGCCTCCCAGGCCCTGGAGCTGGCGTTCCTCGTGGCCGAGGAACTGCGCCTGCAGCGCCCGAGCCGTGGCGATCGCATCGTCGCCGCGGAGTAATCTCGCAGTCGCACGTTATTTGATATGGCGCTGAACTTTTTATAGCCTACCACGTTACGGGGAACGGCGGCTCCGCAGGTCGACCGCCGTGCGCTTCTTGCGCCTGCGTCACGGTAGCGGGGTCTATGCCGAATACGCTCTTTCCAGCAGCTGACGAAGCGACGCGCGCCCGGCTCGCCAAGAGTCCCACCCTCACCCTTCTGAACAGCTTCGACTGGGCCGCCACCAGCCTGGGGCCCATTGCATCCTGGCCCGAAAGCCTGCGCTCCGCGGTGCGCATGATGATGCTCTCGGAAGTCCCGATGGTGATCCTGGGCGGCGAGCGCGACGGAACGCTGATCTACAACGACGGCTACGCCGTCTTTGCCGGCGAGCGCCATCCGGACATCTTCGGCAAGCCCGCGCTCGAGGCCTGGCCCGAGATTGCCGATTTCAATGCCGAGAACATGCGCCGCGGCTTTGCCGGCGAGAGCTGGCACCTGATGGGCCAGGAACTGCTGCTCGACCGCGGCAGCGGCCCGGCGCCAGCCTTCATCGATCTCAGCTACAGCCCGGTGGCCGGGGAGGATGGCCGCCCGGTGGGCGTGCTGGCCATCGTCCAGGAGGTCACCGAAAGCGTACAGGCCGGCCGCGCGCTGGAAGAGTATCGCGAAAAGTTCGAACTCGCCCTCAGCGCATCCGAGATGGTCGGCACCTGGGACTGGGACATCGCCAGCAACCTGGTCACTGCCGACGAGAGGTTCGCCGCCCTTTATGGCGTGAGCGCCGGACGGGCTGCGGTCGGCCTGCCCATCGAGGATTTCCTCGCCGCGATCCATCCCGACGACCGCCAGCGCGTCATCGGCGAGATCGAGCAGGCGCTGAGGACCGTCGGCCCGGTGCGCTTCGAGTATCGCATCGCCAATCGGGACGGCACCGTAAGCTGGATCGTGGCCTCGGGCCGGGTGATCGCGGACGACACGGGGCGCGCCATCCGTCTCCCCGGCGTCCTGGTCGACATCACCAGGGAACGCCGGATCGCCGAGGAACTGAACGAGAGCGAGCAGCGCTTCCGGACCCTCGCCGACACCATGCCCCAGATGGTCTGGTCGACCCTGCCCGACGGCTATCACGATTACTACAACGCCCGCTGGTACGAATATACCGGCATGCCCCCCGGTTCGACCGACGGCGCCGGCTGGAACGGCATGTTCCACCCCGACGACCAGGAGCGCGCCTGGCAGGTGTGGCGGGATTCGCTCGAGACGGGCGAGCCCTACTACATCGAGTACCGCCTGCGGCATCACTCGGGCGAATACCGCTGGGTGCTCGGCCGCGCCCTGCCGATCCGCGATTCGGCGGGCCGCATCGTGCGCTGGTTCGGCACCTGCACCGACATCCACGAGAACAAGCTGGCGCAGGAAGAGCGCGAGGTGGTGGCGCAGGAACTTAGCCACCGCATCAAGAACATCTTCGCCGTGATCGGCGGCATCGTCGGGCTGGCCTCGCGCTCCTACCCCGAGGCGCGCGACTTCGCCGAGAGCCTGCGCGGACGCATCTTCGCGCTCGGGCAGGCGCACGATTTCGTCCGTCCCCATTCGCGCAGCTCGATGCCGCGCGCCAACCCGGCGACGCTGCACGCGCTGGTGCGGGAACTGCTCCAGCCCTATCGGCTGGACAATACCGACCGGGCCGAGTTCATCGGCGACGACGTGATGATCGATGACGGCGCGGCAACTCCGCTGGCGCTGCTGTTCCACGAACTGGCGACCAACGCCGCCAAGTACGGGGCGCTGTCGCGTGCCGAGGGCCGCATCACGATCGAAAGCCGCCTAGAAGGCGACCGCTACCGCCTGATCTGGACCGAGACGGGCGGACCGGCTCCCGCGCCGGGCTCGACCGGGTTCGGCTCGCGGCTGATCGCGCTGAGCGTCGAAGGCCAGCTGCGCGGGCAACTCGAAAAGACGTTCGGGGAGGAGGGGCTGCGGGTGGAGCTGACGGTGCCGCTCACTTCCCTCAGCCGGAAGGCAGAACTCAGGCGAACGCCTGAGCTTGAGGAGAACCAAACAACCTGAGGCGACGCGGTGGCACCGCCGCGGCCTCCTGACGGCGCACGGCGACGCCATATTCGATGGCCTGGCGCATCTCGGCGCTTTCGAGCGGCTTGGGAATGACCCCGATCGTGCCCGGCACGCCGTCGCCCAGCTGCGCCGGGTTCGCCGTCATGTAGATGACCGTCACGCCGCTGGCCGCGAGCGCCTTGCCGACTTCGACCCCGGTCGGCCCGTCGAGCAGGTTCACATCCACGAAAGCCAGCTCCGCCTGTTCGGCGAGCGCCAGCGCCTGCCGGCTGTCGGCGGCGATGCCGACGGGCTGGTGGCCCAGGTCGTGCAGCAGGCTTTCCAATTCGATGGCGACGAATATCTCGTCCTCCACCACCAGTACCTTCGAACTCATCGTTCCGTCCGATCAACCATTCTCAGTCGAATTGCCAACTCGCCAGGCCTGTCCAAGGTTGCAGGCGTTACGCTCATGTGAGCGATGAAACAGGCGCACGCTTATCAAATCGTGTGGATCGCGGCTCTTGTCCCAAATTCGTCGCAATATGCCAATCGCATTTAGCGGAACATTAACCCTAACTGCGCATAAACGAGGCAAGTACTAATGCGGAGTGCGCCATGCCTCGTCTGGCAAAAAGCCTCGTCCTCCTCGCCGCCGCCACTGTAACCGGCCCGGCACTGGCGGCCGACTGGAACACCTCCTCGCCCGAGGAAATCTATCGCGGCGCCTATTCTGTCGAGCCGCAGGACTGGACCGAGCTGGGCGACGACAGCGACGGCGTACACATGGAGACCGGGCTTCGCTACTGGTATTCGTGGGGCACCCAGAGCTTCGACGTCGGCGGGGAGAATTTCTCCGCGACCGACAACGCCCACAGCGTGGAAGCCCACCTCCGCATCGAGGACGATGCCACCAGCACCTACGCCAAGGCCTGGGCCGGCTACACCGCCGTCATCACCGGCGAGTACAGCGACCCCTATGAGAGCGCACCCATCGTCGATGGCGTGCTCGGCTATGCCGGCGCGGACTTCGGCTGGAACGCCATGAGCGACGGCAAGGGCACCGGCGCGGGGGCCTTCTTCGGCTACAACTACTGGAACAACTCGCCGCGCACCGGCCGCGTCAACTACTCTACCGTGACGGGGGCGGGCGACATCAGTTTCGACGACACCAGCGGTATCTGGTCGCTGCCCGGCGCCAGCGTCGATGACCGGCTCGAGCTCCACATGCTGCGCCTCGGCATCTCCGGCAAGGCCGAGGTCAGCGACTTCCTCGACATCAGCGCCGAAGTGGCGGCGGTTCCGTTCGCCACCATCAACGGCATCCTCGGCGGCCATGCCGGCAACAGCGACGGCTACCTCGGGCCGTACCCCGGGTGCGATGTTGCCCCGCCCGATGGCTGCGCGCCCTTCTTCTTCAAGGCATCGCCCACCGAAGTCAGCGGCTGGGGCTATGGCGCCATGGCCGAACTGATGGCGGGCATCCGCCCCACGGAGAACATCACCATGCGGCTGGGCGGTCGCGCCTGGTATGTGCAGGGCACCTACGACGCCACCTATACCGGCGCCACCGTGACCGCGCCGCAGTGGCAGGATCCGTCGGACCCCGGCGATCCGAACTACTCCGATCCCACCGTCTCGCTCCAGGACTACATCGAGACCAAGAACCCGTTCGAGCTCTTCCGCTACGGTCTTCTGGCCGAGCTGACCTACGCGTTCTGATCGATCTGCGCCGAACCGGCAGTCCGCTTGCCCCGTCAGGGGCGAGCGGATAAGTCTTGCCGCGGTTTTTCCCTGCGGCCCGGATGTTTCCAGTGACCGATCGTCTTCGTATCGCCCTCGCGCAGCTCAATCCGACCGTCGGGGCGATCCGGCACAACCTCGAGCTCGCCATCGGCACGCTCAGGGACGTGGCGGGGCAGGGGGCGGACATCCTGCTTTTCCCCGAGCTGTTCATCACCGGCTACTTTCCGGACGACCTGCTGTTCAAGCCGCGCTTCGTCGCCGACGCCATGGCGGCCGCGCAGGCGTTCGCCGCCGCGACCGCCGGGACCGGGGTCACCGCCATCCTGCCCTCGGTCTGGCAGGAGGATGGCAGGCTCTACAACGCCGCGCTGGTCTGCGAGAACGGCGCGATCATCGCCCGGCGCTACAAGCGCGAGCTGCCCAACGACGACATCTTCTACGAGAAGCGCTACTTCGAGTCCGCCGACCTGCAGGAGCCGGTGACGATCAAGGGCGTCTCGATCGGCATTCCGATCTGCGAGGACATCTGGCATCCCGACGTCTGCGCGCACCTTGTCGACAACGGCGCGCGGCTGCTGCTCTGCCCGAACGGGTCGCCCTATTGGCGCAACAAGCAGGCCACCCGCTACAAGCTGGTGACCGATCGCGTCGCCGAGGACAACGTCCCGCTGCTCTATCTCAACCAGGTCGGGGGCCAGGACGAGCTGGTCTATGACGGGGCGAGCTTCGCCATCGAGCCGGGTGGCCGGCTGGTGGTGCAGGCGCGCAGCTTCGAGCCCGAGATCATGATGTCGAACTGGGAGCGCACGCCCGACGGCTGGCGCTGCACCGATCCCCATGTCGCCCCGCTGTCGAGCGTCGACGAGGCGCCGTGGCGCGCCTGTGTGCTCGGCCTCCGCGACTATGTCCGGAAGAACGGCTTCAAGCATGTGCTGCTCGGCCTCTCGGGCGGCATCGACAGCGCCGTGGTCGCCGCCATGGCGGTCGACGCCATCGGGGCCGAGAACGTCCACTGCCTGATGCTGCCCTATCGCTATACCTCCAAGGAGTCGCTCGCCGACGCCGAGGATTGCGCGCGGCGGCTGGGGGTGAAGTACGACGTGGTCTCGATCGGCGATCCGGTCGAGGCGGCGCTCGCCGAACTGGCGCCGGTGTTCGGCAACCGCCCGGCCGACCTCACCGAGGAGAACATCCAGTCGCGCATGCGCGGCGTGTACCTGATGGCGGTGTCGAACAAGCTCGGCGGACTGCTGCTCACGACCGGCAACAAGTCGGAAATGGCCGTCGGCTACGCCACCATCTATGGCGACATGAACGGCGGCTTCAACCCGATCAAGGACATGCTCAAGATGCGTGTCTACGAGCTCGCCGACTGGCGCAACAGGCACAAGCCGGCCGATTGCCTGGGCCCCGAGGGTGAGGTGATCACCCAGAACATCATCGACAAGGCGCCGTCGGCCGAGCTGCGGCCGGACCAGAAGGACCAGGATTCGCTGCCGCCGTACCCCATCCTCGACGAGATCCTCGTCGGACTCATCGAAAAGGAACAGTCGCTGGCCGAGATCGTCGAAGGCGGCGAGGGCCGCTTCGACCTCGCGCTGGTGCAGCGCATCGAGAGGCTCGTGAACATCGCCGAACACAAGCGCCGCCAGTCCGCGCCGGGCGTGAAGATTAGCCGCAAGGCCTTCGGGCTGGGCCGCCGCTACCCCATCACCAACGGCTACCGGGATGTGCTGGAGACGGTGGAGCCGACGGTGAAGCTCGACAGCAAGGGGCTGGAATGACGGCAGTGCTTGTGGCCTCTCCCCTCCCAGCCTCCCCCCTGGGGTGGCGCCCGACGGGGACACTCCCGGAATGACCATCGTCCGCTACGCACCGTCCCCGACCGGCCGCCTGCATCTGGGCAATGCGCGCCCGGCGCTGATCAACTGGCTCTACGCCCGGGCCAGCGGTGGCCGCTACATCCTCCGCCTCGACGACACCGACCGCGCCCGTTCGACCGAGGCGTTCGCACAGGGGATCGCGGCCGACCTCGCCTGGCTGGGCATCGCGCCCGACCTGATGGTGCGCCAGTCCGACCGCACGGCGCTCCACGACAATGCCCGTGACCGGCTCATCGCCTCGGGCCGGCTCTATCCCGCCTACGAGACCGAGGAAGAGCTGGAGCTCAAGCGCAACCGCGCCCGGCTGCTCGGGCGCCCGCCCATCTATGATCGCGCCGCGCTCAACCTGACGACCGAGCAGAAGACGAAGTACGAGGCCGAGGGACGCAAGCCCCACTGGCGCTTCAGGCTCGACGGCAAGCCGGTGCATTTCGACGACCTGATCAAGGGCCCGCAGACCGTCAACACGGCGTCCATGTCCGATCCGGTGCTGATCCGCGCCGATGGCAGCTACCTCTACACGCTGCCTTCGGTGGTCGATGACATCGACCTCGGCATCACCCATGTGATCCGCGGCGAGGACCATGTCTCCAATACCGGCACGCAGATCGAGATCTTCGAGGCGCTGGGCGGCAGCGTGCCGACCTTCGCCCACCACAACCTGCTGACCGGCGCGGAAGGCGAGGGGCTCAGCAAGCGCATCGGCTCGCTGTCGCTCGAGGAACTGCGCGAGGCGGGCTACGAGCCGATGGCGGTTGCCGCCGTCGCGGTGCTTACCGGCACCAGCCTGCCGATCGAGCCCTATCCCAACCTCGACGCCATGGCGCGCGCCTTCACGCTGGACACGGTATCGCACGGTTCGGCCCGGTTCGATCCGGCCGAGCTCGCGAGCCTCAATGCCCGCATCCTGCACCAGATGCCCTACGCGGCAGCGCAGCCGCGGCTGGCGGCGCTCGGGCTCGACAGCGAACCGCTGTGGCTGGCGCTGCGGGGCAACCTTGCGGTGTTCCCGGATATCTCGGACCTCGCGACGCTGGTCACCGGTCCGGTGACGCCCGTCATCGCCGACGAGGATCGCGACTATCTCGCGACGGCGCGCGAACTGCTGCCGGCCGAGCCCTGGGACGAGACCACGTGGTCGAAGTGGACCGAGGCGCTGAAGGGCGCTACCGGGCGCAAGGGACGGGCCCTGTTCCACCCGCTGCGGCTGGCGCTCACGGGCCGCGAGCAGGGGCCAGAACTCAGGTCCCTGCTGCCGCTGCTAGGGCGTACGGCGTCTCTGGCCCGACTATCCTGACGCGCTTGTCGCCGAACATCACGATCCGGCCCGTCTGGCCGGTGGCGGGAGCAACGACCGCGACCGCCGGCGGCGGCGTCTCGCCCGGGCCGGCCGGCCGCCGGCGCGGCAGCGGCACGTCGACATAGGTCGAGTTGTCGGCGACCGTCTGCAGCGGCGCCTCGACGATGGCATTGACCCGGCGCTGGTCGCGCAGCGGCAGCGGGAAGGTCGCGCCGCCGAACATCACCATGGTGCGCGTCCCCCCGCCCGGGAGTTCGGCTACGGTGACCGAACCCTGGTCCTGCGCCGTATGGCAGCGGTTCGCCTCATCGAACTCCGTGCGGAAGCGGAAGGCGTTGGGCAGGTCGGCGTAGCGCTCGCCGTACATGTTGATCATCTGGGCCGGTTCCTGGCCCGGGTTGTCGTAGTAGTAGAGATCGACGTCGAGCCCGGGGCACATGGCGCGGCATTGCTCGGCGTCGTTGCCGACATAGTCCACGAGGGTGGAATAGCTGATCGGCCAGTAGAAGCCGTCGGTCTTGCGCACGCACAGGGTGCGCACGGTGTGGTAGTCGCCGAACGGATCGAACTCCTCGCCGCGGATGCCGCCCTCGCCGTCGAAATCGTCCGAGAACACGCCGAACAGGCGCTCGAACAGGTTGCCGCGGTCGCCGCGGTCGATCGTCACGCTGGAGCGGCCGTCGCAGTCGAAGCGCGACATCTCCTGCAGGATCGCCTCGCGCTGCTGCGCCACGGCCTGGCCGGTATCGACGCTCTGGGACATCCTGGCGAGGTCGTCGCGCGCCGACAGCACCTGCCGCCCGATGGCGCGGCATTCGTCGTTGAGCCGGCGGCCGGCCTTGGCGTCGTCGTTGCAGCCCTGCCGGACATAGGCGCTCTCGGCCTGCTGCACCTGCCGCTGCAGCTGCTTGAGCTCGCTGCCCCGCGCGTTCTGGAAATCGGGGTTCCGCTCGAGCTGCATCAGCATCGACTGCAGGCGCGAGCAGCTGTTGGCCTGGGCATATGCCGTGGACACGTCGAGCAGCAGCCCGATCCAGGCCGTGAAAGCCAGCAGCGCGAAGCGGGTAAAGAGGAGCAGGGTGCTGGGTCGGACGCTCGTCATCAATTCGAACCGGATCACTGGGCTCTCGCTAGCCCGCCTTTGCGCCGAAACCGAGACAAGGCAACGCGAGATTCGTCCTGATAGCACGGGTCGCCGGGCTTTGGCGCCCAATGATGCCGCGGGCGCTGCACATGTCGGTAACGCACGCGTGACCGCCATGTGTGTGTGTCACCGGAATATTCTTGCTGCACGGGTGTTTGAAAGCCAGCTACGGTTTTCCACGGCGCGTCTGCGCCACGGCGATCCCGTGGCCGGCCCGCCGTCAAAGGCCCCCATTTCGAGGACCTCCAGGAGAACTCAATGCCGACGAAGAAGCTTACAGCCATCGCGCTGGCCGCGGTTTTTGCCGCGGGAGCAACATTCGCCTTTGCACAAACCATTACGACGGACCCGGCGCTCGCGTCCCTCTCCCCGGCGGAGATGGTGGCCAAGCGGCAGGCGATCATGAAGGAGAACGGCGCCGGCCTGAAGCGCTCGGGCAGCCTCAGCGGAGCGGACGCAGTCGCCGCAGCCGACCACCTGATCGCCAACTTCTCCAACCTCACCATCCTCTTCCCCGAAGGCTCGGCGGTCGGCGACACCGAGGCACTGCCGGCGGTGTGGGAGAAGAATGACGCCTTCCAGGCCATCCTCGCCCGCTCCATCGCCGCCGCGAACCAGATGAAGGCCGCCGCCGAGGCCGGCGACGCCGCCGCCTACGGGGCGAGCATCAAGGCCATGGGCGCCACCTGCGGCGAATGTCACCAGACCTTCCGCCAGCAGTCCTGAGCGGGTAAATACTGTTGGCGGGCGGCTCCGGGGCCGCCCGCTGCATTTCTGCCCGATAGTCGGCGCAATGAATGCCAGCGGTGGCCGCGAGCTGCCTCGACCCACGGAGTTTTCCCTTGCGCGCCAGCACCCTCGTCGCCGTCCTCGTCGGCATGACCGTTCTTTCCGCAATGCCCGCATCGGCCCAGACGCCCGCCAGCCTGACCGCCTTCGACGAGGCCTGCATGGGCGGCGAAGCCTTCCTGCTCGGGCAGGTGCCCGCGGGCGTCGATACCTCGACGGTGCTGACCCCGCTCTGCGGCTGCCTCAACACCCGGTTCAAGGACATGGACCAGAAGGACGTCGACATGCTGGCCGCGGACCTGCGCGGCGAGGGCACGGACGAGGCCCACAACGCCCATGGCGGCTACGCCAACCTGACCGAGCGGGCGCGCGAGGGGCTGAACAACTGCTTCGCCTCCGAGGAGGTTTCGGCAGCGCTGCGGGCGGCGCAGCCGCCGGCGGCCGAACCCCAGCCGGCTCCCGCGCCCATGGCGCCGGCAACGCCGTAATGACCATCGGGAAGGGGGCGCTCCGGCGCCCCTTGCTTTTTCCCCGGCGGGACGGCATTTTGCCCGCCATGAAAACCGCAACCGCGATCTGCATTTCGGTCTGCATTATTATCCGCTAGGCATTGCTGGCGGCGCGGTTCTCTTCATCCTGAATTTCTGATCCCGAAGAACCCCGCTGCGAGCGTAACTCGGCGCGTTGCCAGGAAAAGTTGCAGACTTTTCCGCTTCGGCAGCGCGACCAGCCAGACGACGCCACGAGGGAAGTGACTTTGGTCGAGACGACGGAACTGCGCCTGCACAACACGCTGACCCGGACGAAGGAGGTGTTCACCCCCATCGATCCGACGAACGTGCGCATGTATGTCTGCGGTCCGACCGTCTACGACTACGCCCATATCGGCAACGCGCGGCCGGTGATCGTGTTCGACCTGATGTTCCGCGTGCTGCGCCAGGTCTACGGCCCCGACCAGGTCACCTATGTCCGCAACATCACGGACGTCGACGACAAGATCAACGCCCGCGCGGCCCGCGACTATCCCGGGCTCGAGCTGAACGAGGCCATCCGCAGGGTCACCGAGACCACCGCCGCGCAGTACCGCAAGGACACGCAGGCGCTCGGTGCGCTGGAGCCCACGGTGGAGCCCCGCGCGACCGAGAACATCACCCAGATGCAGGCGCTGATCGGCTCGCTGCTGGAGCGTGGCCACGCCTACAGCGCGGCCGGCGAGGTGCTGTTCGCGGTGGATTCGATGCCCGACTACGGCCAGCTCTCGGGCCGCAACCTCGAGGACAACGTCGCCGGGGCCCGCGTCGCCATCGAGGCGCACAAGCGCAACCCTGCCGATTTCGTGCTCTGGAAGCAGTCGAGCGCGAACGAACCGGGCTGGGACTCGCCCTGGGGCCGGGGACGGCCGGGCTGGCACATCGAGTGCTCGGCCATGAGCGAGCGCTATCTCGGCCAGGTGTTCGACATCCACGCCGGTGGCCTCGACCTGATCTTCCCCCACCACGAGAACGAGATCGCCCAGTCGCGCTGCGCCCACGGCACGCCGGTGATGGCCAACTACTGGCTGCACAACGGCTTCCTCATGGTCGAGGGGCAGAAGATGTCGAAGAGCCTCGGCAACTTCATCACCATCCACGACCTGCTCGAGACCGACAGGTTCGGCGGCCGCAGGTGGCATGGCGAGGTGCTGCGCCTCGCCATGCTGATGACCCACTACCGCGAGCCGATCGATTTCTCGGTGAAGCGGCTCGAGGAGGCCGAGGGCAAGCTGCGCGACTGGCAGCGCGCCGCCGCGGCGGCCACCAAGGGCGCCGTCTCGCCTCCCGACCAGGGCATGCTTTCGGCGCTCCTCGACGATCTCAACTTCCACCGGGCTTCGGTGGCCCTCGACGCCATCGCCCGCGATGCCCGCAAGGGCGACCAGTCGGCCGCCGACTTCCTCGGGGCAAGCCTCGAGTTCCTCGGCTTCGGGCTCGACTCCCTGCTGCAGCCGGCCTCGCTGTCCACCGATGCGTCCGTCGACATCGAGGAGGCCGTCAACCGCCGGCTCGACGCCCTCAATGCCCGCGACTTCGCAAAGGCTGACTCGATCCGCGCGCAATTGCTGACACAGGGTGTCCAGCTGATGGACTACAAGGACGAAGCCGGACAGCGGCAGACCCGATGGGAGGTAAAACCATGAGCGCACTCGATCACGTAGCTATCTCGACCGCCGACTACCCCACCTCCATGGCCTTCTACGAGAAGGCCCTGGCCCCGCTCGGGGTGAAAACGCACATGAAGTTCGAAGGCGAGGAGGGCAACGTCGCCGGACTCGGCTCGGACGAGCCGTTCCTGTGGGTCGGTGACGGCGGCAAGCTCGCCGGCGGCCGGATGCACATCGCGTTCCGGGCCGCGAACCGCGCCCAGGTCGACGCCTTCTACGCCGCGGCCATCGCTGCCGGTGGCACCGACAACGGCGGGCCGGGGCTGCGCCCGCACTACCATGCCAACTACTACGCCGCCTTCGTCCACGATCCGGACGGGCACAATATAGAAGCGGTCTGCCATGCCCCCGAGTGAGACGATCGCCGGCGGCTGCCAGTGCGGCAGCGTGCGCCATCGGATTGCCGGGCTGAGGGGCCCGGCAATCTGCCACTGCCGCATGTGCCGGACCACGACCAGGCCGCCGGAGTTCCGCCAGTGACGGCGCTCCGCACCTACTATCCCGAGATCGAGCCCTATGCGTCGGGACACCTCGCGGTCGGCCACGGCCACGAGATCTACTGGGAGCGGGTCGGCACGCCCGGGGCCAAGCCTGCGGTGTTCCTGCATGGCGGCCCCGGCGGCGGGATCAGCCCGAGCCAGCGCCGCGTGTTCGACCCCGGCCGCTATGACGTGCTGCTGTTCGACCAGCGCGGCTGCGGCCGCTCGCGCCCCTTTGCCGGGCTCGAGCACAACACCACCTGGGACCTCGTCGCCGATATCGAGCGGCTGCGCGAGATGGCGGGGGTCGAGCAGTGGCTCGTCTTCGGCGGCTCGTGGGGCTCGGCGCTGGCGCTCGCCTATGCGCAGGCGCATCCCGGCCGCGTCTCCGAACTGGTGCTGCGCGGCATCTTCACGCTGCGGCGCTGGGAACGGCTCTGGTACTACCAGCACGGCGCCTCGCTGCTGTTCCCGGACAAGTGGGAGCGGTTCGTCGCGCCCATCCCGCCCGAGGAACGCCACGACATGATCGGCGCCTATCACCGGCGGCTGACCAGCGCCGATCGCGACATCCGGGTTGGCGCGGCGCGCGAATGGGCCCGCTGGGAAGGCGAGACGATCACCCTGCTGCCCGATCCCACGGTCAGCCACACATTCTATGACGACGACTACGCGCTCGCCTTCGCGCGGATCGAGAATCACTTCTTCGTCAATGCCGGCTGGATGGAAGAGGGGCAGCTGATCCGCGACGCGGCGCGGCTGCGCGACATCCCCGGCGTCATCGTGCAGGGCCGCTACGACGCGGCCTGTCCGCCGCAGACGGCCTGGGACCTGCATCGCGCCTGGCCGGAGGCCGAGTTCATCATGGTCGAGGGCGCCGGCCACGCGATGAGCCAGCCGGGGATCCTGCATCACCTGATCGAGACCACGGACCGGTTTGCCGGGAGCGAGTTCATATGAGCGAGGAGGACGACGGCTACCGCTTCCGCGAGTACTCGGGCGGCTGCCAGTGCGGCGCGGTGCGCTGGCACGCGACCGAGCTGCACGACAACCCGCACGTCTGCTATTGCCGCATGTGCCAGAAGGCGTTCGGCGGCCTGTTCGCGCCGCTCGTCGGTGTCCGCCGCGAGCACCTGAGCTGGACGCGCGGCACGCCGTCCCACTTCGCCAGTTCCGCCCATGTCCACCGTGGCTTCTGCAAGGATTGCGGCACGCCGCTGTTCTGGGAATACCTCAAGGGCGAGCGGGTCTCGCTTGCCATCGGCAGCTTCGATACCCCGCACGCCATTCCCATCCGCTTCCAGATGGGGCTCGAGGGCCGCCATCCCTCCCTGCCGATGCTGCCCGGCGCCGAGCCCATGGGCACGACCGAGGAGGCCGAGGACGCCGCGACCATTGCCGGCATCCGCGCCTCCAACCGGCAGCACCCCGACCATGACACGGCCGCCTGGCCGTCCAGTAGCTGAGTATCGCCCGATGTCCGCCCCAGAGACCGTCAAACAACGCCTCTACATCTACGACACCACCCTGCGTGACGGCGCGCAGACAGCGGGTGTCGAGTTCTCGCTCGAGGATAAGATCTCGGTTGCCGCGCTGCTCGAGCGCATCGGCGTCGACTACGTCGAGGGCGGCTATCCCGGCGCCAACGTCATCGACGACCAGTTCTTCACCGAGCGGCGGACCCGCAAGGCGACCTTCGCCGCCTTCGGCATGACCAAGCGGGCCGGGCGCTCCGTGGGCAACGACCCGGGCGTGCAGTCCATCCTCAACGCCGTCTCGGATGCGGCCTGCTTCGTCGGCAAGGCTTCGTCCCGGCAGGTGGAACTGGCGCTCGGCATCTCGCCCGACGAGAACCTCGCGAGCCTGCGCGAAACCATCGAGGCCTCGATCGCGGCCGGCAAGGAAACGCTGGTCGACTGCGAGCACTTCTTCGACGGCTTCAAGCACGACCGGGCCTATGCCCTGCGCTTCGTCGAGACGGCGCTGGACGCAGGCGCGCGCTGGGTGGTGCTGTGCGACACCAATGGCGGCACCATGCCGGACGAGGTGGCGGCGATCGTCACCGAGGTGCTGGCCGTCGCGCCGGGAGACCGGCTCGGCATCCATGCGCACGACGATACCGGACAGGCCGTCGCCAACACGCTTGCGGCGGTCAATGCCGGCGTCCGCCAGATCCAGGGCACGCTCAACGGCATCGGCGAGCGCTGCGGCAACGCCAACCTCGTCACGCTGATCCCGACGCTGAAGCTGAAGCCCGCTTTCGCCGACCGGTTCGAACTGGGCACGACCGACGAGCAGCTCGCCGGCCTCACCCAGGTGGCCCGCGCCTTCGACGAGGTGCTGAACCGCGCCCCGTCGCGCCAGTCGCCCTATGTCGGCACCGCCGCCTTCGCCACCAAGGCCGGCATCCATGCCTCGGCGCTGGCCAAGGACTTTTCGACCTACGAGCACGTGCCGCCCGAGAGCGTCGGCAACGAGCGCAACATCATGGTCAGCCAGCAGGCGGGCAAGTCGAACCTGCTCGCCGCGCTCAACCGGCACGGCATCGCCCTCGCCAAGGACGATCCGCGCATCGACCGGCTGCTGCGCGAGGTGAAGCTGAGGGAGTCGCAGGGCTATTCCTACGACGGCGCCGACGCCTCCTTCGTCGTCCTCGCCCACGAGATGCTGGGCACGCTCCCGCACTTCTTCGAGGTGGAGAGCTACCGCGCCAGCGTCGAACGCCGCCACAATGCCCGCGGCGAGCAGCTCACCGTCACCGAGGCGGTGGTGAAGATCGTGATCGGCGGCGAGCGCCTGATGTCGGTGGCGGAAGGCAATGGTCCGGTCAACGCGCTCGACCTTGCGCTGCGCAAGGACCTCGGCGTCTATTCGGAACGCATCGCCGACCTCGAGCTCGTCGACTTCAAGGTGCGTATCCTCGACGGCGGCACGGGCGCGGTCACCCGTGTACTGGTCGAAAGCCGGGATGGATCGGGCGAGCGCTGGTACACGATCGGCGTTTCACCCAACATCATCGATGCCTCATTTGAGGCGCTTTACGAGTCGATTACCTATAAGCTCATGAAGTCAGAGGCAGCCTGAATACCGCTAAGGGGTTTACGGGGCAGGTTGCCCCGCATCGCCCGGAGGGCCCGCTGAGCCGGACCTACGACCGCCGAGCCCTGTTCATCGCGCTGGCCTCCGCCGGCGCGACCATCGTGGTTGCGCTCGGCATCATCGGCCTCCCGCTCCTCAACGCCTGCACCGACGATCCGCGCGGCATCCCCACCTGCCTGCACGACATGGCCGACCGCAAGTTCGACCTCTCCGGCAACGGCCGGGGCAGGACGGCCGAGGCCTCCCCGCAACCGCCCGCGACCGTCGCGGAACGCGCGGCCGGTCCGATGGCCGAGCCGGTGGAAGAGCCGCAGCAGGCGCCGATGCCTGCCGAGCCGCCGCCCGCGGCGAGGGAACCCGCGGCGCCCCCGATGCCGGTCGAGCCTGCGACCGGGCAGGAAGCTCAGCCGCCAAAGCCTGCCCCCGAACGGGCAGATGACGTGCCGCTCGCCGCTTCGGTCGAACCGGTCCCGGCTGTGACGCCCCGGCCGCCGCCGCCACCCCGGCCGCCGCCGCCACGGCCGCCGCGGCCTGCGCCGCCCGAACTCTACTCGCCGGTGCCGGTCGCCAACTGGAAGGCTCCGCTCGACCCGTGGTTTGCAGCGCCGCCGCCGCCCCCGCCACCACCCCGGATCGCGGTGGCCCGGGCCAGCCCGCCTGCAGACGAGGAGCGCGGGACGGCCCCGGCCGCCGTGGCGCCTCCCTCACCGCCGGTCGCCAAGTGGACCGCCCCGGTCGACCCATCGGTGGCCGCGCTCGGTGACGGGGCGCGCGAGGCCGTCGTGGCCAATATCGAAGCGCTGCCGCCGCCGCCCCAGCCCGTGGTTGCGGCGCCGGTCGTCGCACCGCCGACAATCGATGCGATCGAGCTCGAGGGCGGCGAGAGCTTCATCTCGGGCTCCGGCCCGGCGGGCGCGCTGATGCGGCTCTATACCGACGGCAAGCTGCTCGGCGAAAGCACGGTCGAAGAGGGCCGCTGGCTGGTCGAGGCCGGCGACATCCTGGCCTCCCCGATGCAGGAGCTGCGCGTCGAGGCCGTCGATCCCGGCACCGGCAGGCTGCTCGGCGAGACGACGATCACGGTCGAGATCCAGTTGCCCGACCCGCCGGAAGTCGTCGACGCGCCCGAGCCGCAGGGGACCACGAAGCCTACCGCGCCGGCGATCCCGCCGGCGGCTCCCGCGCCTGCGCCGCCTGCCGTGGCGGCCGCCCCGCCACTTGCCGACACGCAGACCCAGCAGGAGACGGTGAGCCGTACCGTGCCCGCCGTGCCGGAGCCGGCCGTCAGGACTACCATTTCTGAACCGAGGCCCACGGCGCCTGACGCGGGTCCGCCCGTCGAGGTCCCTGAACCAACCCCGGCCGCCCCGTCGGTGTGGCCGGAGAGCGCAACGGTCCCCGCTGTCCCGTCGCCAACGGCCGCGCCCGCCGCGATGGCCGCCGAAGTCGAGCAAGCGCGGCCGGTTCCCGCTGCTCCCGGCCAGCCACCGGCTGCGGCAACACCTGCGGTGCCGCCGGTCTCCCCGCGTCCGGTCCCGTCGCCGAGCGTGACGCTCGCGCCGCCGCCCGCGTCCGCGTCCGAGACGACGCTCCCCGATTACCGCCCGGGTGGCATCGACGAGCCGCTGCTCGAACTGCCGCGGCCGGCGGCCCCGGCGCTGACGGCCGAGTTCCGCATGCCGGCGCGTGAAGAGCCGTCGGGACGGTCGGTGACGGTGCTGAGGCTCATTCCGTTCGGCGATCCGGTCGACGGGCGCTTCACCGGCGGCAAGGCCATCATCCGGCGCGGCGATACGCTGTGGAGCATCGCCCACCGCTACTATGGGTCGGGCATCCACTACCGCACCATCTTCAAGGCCAACCGCGACCTGATCTCGCGGCCGTCTCGCATCTATCCGGGCCAGATCTTCGATCTGCCGCTGGTGACCGAGGAGTAGCCGGGGGGCGGGCCGTCGGCGCGCGCCCGTGTCGCCGGCGACAACCCGCAACTGCCCCTTCGGGCAGGCGCTTTCGCCTTGCCTTGCGGGCAGCGTTTCTTTATCGCTGTTTTACGATGAACCTCATGCCCGACGACGATATCGCCAGTCTCATGCGTGCCCTCGGCCACCCCGTGCGGCTGAGCATCCTGCGTATCCTTGCCGAGCAGAATTCGGGCGATTGCTGCTGCACCGACGTGACCCAGTGCCTGCCACTGGCCCAGTCGACCGTCAGCCAGCACATCAAGGTGCTGCTCGATGCCGGGCTCGTCGAGCGTCATGCCAAGGGGACGCGCAACTGCTACAAGCTGCGCTCCGATCGCCTGTCCGAGTTCAGCGCCGCCTGTTCGGGCCTGTTCTCGGGCCTCGCCACTACCGTTTCTCCGGTCAAAGAGCTCGCCTGATGTCTGTCGCCGAAGAGGCGCCCAAGCGTCCTACCGTTAGCGCGGAGGAGGGGGGGCTGCTCTCCACCGTTCGCAACCTGTGGCAGTACATGTGGCCGGCCGGACGGCCCGACCTCAAGCTGCGCGTGATCCTCGCGCTCGGCGCCCTGCTGGTCAGCAAGGTCGCAACCACGCTCATCCCGTTCCTCTACAAGTGGATCATCGACAGCCTCGACGGCTCGGCCGATCCGGGGCTGGTCATGGGCATTGCCGTGCCCATCGTGCTGGTCGTTGCCTTCGGGGTGGGCAACATCATCGACGCCGGCTTCCAGCAGCTGCGCGACGTGCTCTTCGCTTCGGTTGGCCAGAACGCCGTGCGCAAGCTGGCGCTGCAGACCTTCGAGCACATGCACCGGCTGTCGCTGCGCTTCCACCTGGCGCGCCGCACCGGCGGGCTGTCGCGCGTCATCGAGCGCGGCACCAAGGGCATCGAGACGATCGTCCGCTTCACCATGCTGAACACGGCCCCCACGGTGGTCGAGTTCGTCATCACCGGCATCATTTTCGTCGTCATGTTCGGCGTCAGCTATCTCGGCGTGCTGATCGCGACCGTGTGGCTCTATCTCTGGTTCACCATCAAGGCCTCGAACTGGCGCATCGCCATCCGTCGCGACATGAACGAGAGCGACACCGACGCCAACGGCAAGGCCATCGACAGCCTGCTCAACTTCGAGACGGTGAAGTACTTCGCCAACGAGAAGATGGAGGCCGAGCGCTTCGACGCCTCGATGGCGCGCTACGAGCGCTCCGCCATCCGCATCTGGAGCTCGCTGGGCTTCCTGAACTTCGGCCAGGCGGTCATCTTCTACACCGGCACGGTGGTGATCCTCGTGATGGCGGTGCTGGGCGTGATGAACCGCACGCTGACGCTGGGCGACTTCGTGCTGCTCAACACCTTCCTCATGCAGATCTACCGGCCGCTCAACATGATCGGCTTCGTCTACCGCGAGATCCGGCAGGGCCTCACCGACATCGAGGAGATGTTCAAGCTGCTCGACCGCGAGCCCGAGATCAAGGACAAGCCGGGTGCGAAGCCTCTGGTGATCACCGGCCCGGTGATCCGCTTCGAGGACGTGAGGTTCCACTACGACGCGGATCGGCCGATCCTCAAGGGGATCAGTTTCGAGGTGCCCGCCGGCAAGACCATCGCCGTGGTCGGCCCGTCGGGGGCCGGCAAGTCGACGATCTCGCGGCTGCTCTATCGCTTCTACGACGTGATCGAGGGCCGCATCACCATCGACGGGCAGGACCTGCGCGACGTGACGCAGGAGAGCCTGCGCGCCGCGATCGGCATGGTGCCGCAGGACACGGTGCTGTTCAACGACACCATCGCCTACAACATCCGCTACGGCCGGCCCGACGCGACCGACGAGGAAGTGCGCAAGGCCGCCGACCTGGCGCAGATCGGTCATTTCATCGAGGCGCTGCCCAAGGGCTTCGACACCCAGGTCGGCGAGCGCGGACTGAAGCTCTCGGGCGGCGAGAAACAGCGCGTCGCCATCGCCCGCACCATCCTCAAGGCGCCGGCCATCCTGATCCTCGACGAGGCGACCTCGGCGCTCGACACCAAGACCGAGCAGGACATCAAGTCCGCGCTCGACGTGGTGTCGGCCAATCGCACCACGCTGGTTATCGCGCACCGGCTTTCGACCGTCGTCAATGCCGACGAGATCATCGTGCTGCGCGACGGCCAGATCGCCGAGCGTGGCAGGCATGCCGACCTGCTTCAGCATGGCGGGCTCTATGCCCAGATGTGGAACCGCCAGCGCGAGGCGAGCGAGGTCGAGGAACTGGCGCGCAAGGTCGCCAACGACCCCGAAGGCTTCGTCAAGCGCGGGCTGCCTGCAGCGGAATAGGACGCTCAGCCCGCTATCAGCAACGAGCCGATCGCCATCACGCCGAAGCCGATCAGCACGACGCCCGAGAGTCGCGAGATCCAGGTCGCGAAACCCTCGGGCAGGCGCTGCCGCGCCAGGGCGACGCCGCCGCTCAGCACCGCCCACCAGCCGAGCGAGCCGAGAAACACCCCCGCGACGATGATGAACGCGCTGGCGCCGCCCGTCTCGCTACCGAGCCCCAGCCCGGCAAAGATCGCGGCGAAGGAGACGATGGTCATCGGGTTGGCGATGGTCAGCGCGAACGTCGCCGCCACCGTGCCCAGCAGGTCGCGCGTGTCGAGCCGCGCCGCCTCCACCGCCGGCCGCGGCCTGAGACTGTTCCATCCCAGCCAGATCATGAACAGCCCGCCGACAACCCGCAGCGGGGCGTCAACAACGATGAGCATCGCCGCGAAGGCCGCGAAGCCGAGCGCTGCCAGCGCCGCGTAGGTGGCATCCGCCATCGCCGTGCCGACGCCACCCATCATGCCGGCCCAGAAGCCGCGCTCGAGCGTGCGGTTGATGCAGAGCGCCCCGATCGGACCGAGCGGTGCAGCGATGGCCAGCCCCAGCAGCAGGCCCTTGCCGAACAGTCCGAAGTCCATTACGGCGCCTCGCGAGGCGTGAAGGTGCCGGGCACCACCGACGAAAGCGCGATGATCGTTTCGCTGCGGGCGATGAACTTTCCGTCCTTGAGCAGCGACAGGAAGCCCTCGAGTTCGAGCAGCGAGCCGACACGTATCTTCAGCAGATAGGACCAGCCGCCGGTCACATGGTGGCACTCGATCACCAGCTGCTGGCTCGCGGCAAACTCGCGGAACGCCGCCTCGTCGGCATCCGCCCCGAGCGCCACGAACACGAACGCAAGGATGTCGGCCCCGAAAGTCTCGGGGTCCACATCCACGGTGAAGCTGCGGATCGCGCCACCGGCAGCCAGCCGCCGAACGCGCTCGTTCGCCGCCGATGTCGAAAGCCCCACGGCGGCGCCGATATCGGCAATCGAACGGCGTGCGTCCTCGGCCAGCATGGCAACAATTTTGCGGTCAATATCATCCATGTCCGCAAAATTGCAGGAGTCGAGGCTGATGTAAAGGTGTCTGTGCGGGAGTGGTCGTCGGTCGCGAGGTGATGTACGGGGCTGTGTCGGTCGCAGCTGGTTCGTACCCGTCCCGCTTCCCGCAACGCCTTGCTCGACGCCGCTCGCGCCTTTAGTCTCGCCGTATCGTCGCCGGCGGTGGCTTGCCGAAAACAGGCCGCCGACCTTCGTGCGCGATGTACGGAGAGTTCCCCACATGTGGCATTGCCTCGACGCCATTCCCGCCGCGCGCGGTGCGGGCGCTGATCCCTGGCGGCGGGTCGCCGTGGCAGCGCCCGGGGAACGCTTCGGACGCGACGGCAGTTAGGCGGCCATGTCGCATGGCCCCAGCCGCAACGCCTCGCTCGACGCCCTGCGCGTGCTGAGCCTGCTCGGCATCGTCATCCTCCACGTCGCCGCCGGAGGCTTCCACGACAACCGCCCCCTCGGCTTCGTGCTCGACGAGTTGAGCCGCTTCGCCGTGCCGGTGTTCTTCATCCTCTCGGCCTGTTTCTGGAAGCCCGACGAACTGGCGGCCCCCGGCCGGCTGGTGCTGCGCGTCCTGCGCCGGGTGGGCGTGCCCTTCGTCGCCTGGGTGGCGATCATGCTGGCCTGGCAGCTGGTCACGACCCCCGGCCGGCAGGTCGACCTGTCGCCCGGCGGGCTCGCGCTGATCGCCTGGACCGGCGGCCCGGCCTTCCACCTGTGGTTCCTGCCGGCGCTGATCGTCGGCACGGCGATCGTCGCCTTCGGGCTGCGCTATCTCGGCCGGCGGGCGACCGCGGTGCTGGCGCTGGTGCTGTTCCTGCTCGGCACCTGCCTCGGCGCCTATGGGCCCGTCCTGCTCGAGCGCGGCTTTCCCTTCTGGATGGACCGGAACGGCGTGTTCTTCGCGCCGGTGTTCCTCGTTGCCGGGGTGCTGATGCGACAGCATGCCGAGGCGGTAAAGGCGCTTCCGCTGCCCGCGCTGGCCGCGGCGGTGGCGGTCTTTGCCCTGGGCCAGCTGGCGGAGGGCTATTTCGTCGTGCCGCGCTATCCGATGGGGCACGATTTCTCGCTGTCGACGCTCGGCTACGGCGTCTCGGTCGCGCTGCTGTTCATGCGGTTCGACCTGCGCTGGCCGGCCTGGTCGGTCCTCGGCCGGGCGACCTTCACCGCCTATCTCGCCCACCTGCTCGTGCTCGGCGTCCTTGTCGACCGGCTCCGGCTCGGCGGGCAGTCCCTGCTCGTCGTGGCGCTGACCTTCGCGGCTTCCCTCGCGGTGGGCATCGCGTGGCACTGGGGCAGGGCGCAGGCCGCCGGCCTCCGGATCGCACGGACACGCGCCTGAACGGGGTCAGAAAATGAAAAGGCCCGGGTGCTGCCCGGGCCTTTTCGATGTCCTGTGGGAGGCTTACTCCGCTGCCTGGCGGCTCACGACGGTGACCCCGTCCTGCTCCTTCTCCACCAGTCCCGACCCGTCGGTCTTGATGAAGCGCCTCGAGCTGTCGACGTCGGCCGGGATCTCGATCGTCTCGCCTTCCGGCGTGACGGCCGTGGCCTTCCTGTTGCCGCCCAGCAGGCCGCGGAAGAAGTTCGCCAGGGCCTGCGCCAGCCGGCCGCGACGCACCACGGACGGGGCCGTGATCATCACCGGAACCATGACCAGCGTCAGTGCCGTCGACACGAACAGGCCCGACACCAGCGCCGCGCTGAGGTGGGTGAACCACGACCCGGCGATGCCGCCCCAGACGATCTCGCGGCGGATGAAGTCGAACTCGACGTTGATCGCCATCGGGATCACGCCGAGCGCCGTCACCGTTGCGGTCAGCAGCACCGGACGCACGCGCTGGCTGGCGGTGATCAGCATGGCCTTGACCGGTTCGACGCCGTCGCCGCGGTTGTAGTGGTTGTAGGTGTCGATCAGCACGATGCCGTTCTTCACCACGATGCCGGCGAGCGCCACGATGCCCAGCCCGGTCATGATGGCCGAAAAGCTCATGCCGGTCACCACCATGCCCAGCAGCACACCGGCGATGGACATGACCACCGTCGAGAGCGTCACCAGCACCTGGTAGAAGCTGTTGTACTCGAGCAGCAGCACCAGGAAGATGATGAACAGGGCCGCGGCCAGCGCCTGGCCGATGAAGGCGTTGGTGTCGCCGATCTGCTCGTCGGCACCGCCGAACACGACCTGGGTGGTCGCGGGGAAATCCTGCTGCGACACCCACGTCTTGAGCTGTTCGATCTTCTGGTCGGCCGGCACGCCCGGGCTCAGGTTGGCAGCCACCGTCATCTGGTACTGGCCGTTCTTGCGGCTGATGGTGGCAACCTTGGGAACCGCCGTGCGCTTGATGAAGTTCGACACCGGCACGAGGCCCTGGGAGGTCACGATGCGCAGCGAATCGAGGCTGTCGAACGTCCGCTCGTCGAGCGGCAGCCGCACCTTGATGTCGAGCTCGTCGTCGGCGTCGTCCGGGCGGTAGGAGCCGAGCTTCACGCCGGACGTGACCAGCTGGACATAGGGCGAGAGCTCACGCACGCCGATGCCGTACTTGGCCGCGGCCTCGCGATCGATCGTCACTTCCCAGTCGATGCCGGGGGAGGGACGGCCGTCCTCGATGTCGATGGTGTCGCCGAGCTCGTTCTCGACATAGTCGCGCAGCCTGGTGACGACCGGGATCAGGTCGTCATAGACCGTGCTCTCGACGCTGAGGTTGATGGCCTTGCCGGCCGGCGGGCCGTTTTCCTGCGCCGCGATCTGCACATCGATGCCGGAGATGTCCTTCACCCGGTCGCGGATGTTCTGGAAAATCTCCTCGGCCTTGACGCGCTCGTTGTACGGCATCAGCTGCAGGTTGAACTGGCCGATGGTGTCCGGAGGCGAACTGCCGCTCAGCGCCCCGCCCGAGCCGGCGAAGGTCATGATCGAGTCCTGGATGCCCTGGACCTGCAGGATCTCGTTCTCGACCTCGACCAGCATGTCGCGGATCTCGACCGGCGAGTAGTTACCGCGCGCGATCACGTTGACGGTCCCGTACTCGGCCTCGGAGGCCGGGAAGGCTTCGACGCCGGTCGGGTTGGCGATGTAGACCGCGAACATGCCGAAGACGATGGCGAAGCCGACCGTCAGGGTGATGATCGGGTGCCGGATCAGGTGCTGCAGGGTGCGCACATAGACCCCGGTCGCGCCCTTCACCTTGTCCACATGGAACTTGTCCGGGTACATGACGACGTCGGCGGCTTCCTTGGCCTTCTGGTCGACATGGCTCGAGGCGATGATCGCGCCGATCACGGGCATGAACACCAGCGCCGAGATCAGCGAGGCGCACATCACCACGATCACGATGATCGGCAGGTAGCTCATGAACTTGCCGATGATGCCCGGCCAGAACAGCAGCGGCACGAACGCGCCGAGCGTCGTGAACGTCGCCGAGACCACGGGCACGAACATCTTGCGCGCCGCGAGAATGAACGCCTCCTTCTTGGAGACGCCCTCCTGCAGCTTTCGTTCGGCGTACTCCACCACCACGATGGGGTCGTC
>JAEYZJ010000180.1 GCA_023430705.1 Pseudomonadota bacterium
TGCGGTGCGCGGGCGAACAGCTCGTCGACGAAGGCATCCTCGGACTGCCGGATCGACAGGTGGTCGAGCCGGGTCATCCTCAGGAAGCGCTCGGGATAGTCGCGGCCGGAATGGGCGGAGTTGAACACCAGCGGGGCCATCATCCGGCGGGGCCGGATGGTCTCGAATGCTGGCCTGTCCCAATAGTCGGACTGCACAGGGGCTCCTCGGGGCGCCGAAGCGCTGTGATATCAGTGCACTCTGCCGCGCTGCGGGTCGAATGTCCATAACGCGGAAGGGGGATGTTCACGTTTGGACAGTGCCCGTTTCCGATCGCGAAAACTTGCATTAAACATCACTGGCTAAAGTGCCCCTGCCGAATGCCGGGCGATGACTGACGAGGATATGATGAAGCGCATCCTGCTGGCCGAAGACGACAACGACATGCGCCAGTTCCTCACCCGCGCGCTGAAGACCGCCGGTTACGAGGTGGTTTCCTTCGACAACGGCAAATCGGCCTACGAGCGGCTGCGCGAGGAACCGTTCTCGCTGCTGCTCAGCGATATCGTGATGCCGGAGATGGATGGAATCGAGCTGGCGCGGCGCGCCACCGAACTCGATCCGGACCTCAAGGTGATGTTCATCACCGGCTTTGCCGCGGTGGCGCTGAACCCCGATTCCGAAGCGCCCCGCGATGCGTCCGTGCTGAGCAAGCCGTTCCATCTCAAGGACCTCGTGCATGAGGTCGAGCGGCTGCTCGCGGCCTGACGCAAAGCCGGTTCCGCAAGGTTTTCGGGGGGCGGTCTCGAACCCCGGAATTCACCCTTGACCGGCAAACGGGTTTTATGGTCTATCCCCGCTCGCAACGACGGGCGGCGCCCGGCGAGGCGGCGAAGAGATGGGTGTATAGCTCAGCGGGAGAGCACTACCTTGACATGGTAGGGGTCACAGGTTCAATCCCTGTTACACCCACCATCCCTCCGCCCGAAGGACGGCAAGTCCTTCAACCGCCGGCACTTTCCGGCACCGAGTTTCCGCCACGGCCAAGCTGTCCGGCGGTCCCGGGGATGGGTGCGTAGCTCAGCGGGAGAGCATCGCCTTCACACGGCGGGGGTCACAGGTTCAATCCCTGTCGCACCCACCATCCCAGACACAAAAGAGCCCCTGGCGCCAACCGGCCGCCGGGGGCTTTTGTTTGCGCTGCCACTGTACTGGTCGGCGACGGAAGAACTCACCTCGCGCCACCGCTGGCGTCGCGCAACTATCGTTCCACCTGAGAGAGAAAGAGGGCAGCTATACTGTGCCCCATGCGAGTTGCGGCGAGAACATCTTGCCCGCTGAATACTGTGGCGGAATTAGGACTGGACTCCGGGCGCCGGTGCGGTGGGCTATTGATGCAATGCTGCAACATGGCAGGGGCATTTCAGTAATTATGCCGAATCGAGTCGATCGTGGGGCGGCAATGTGGTTGGATGCCGGCCAGTAAGTAGGAGGTGTTAGTTATGAGACTCGTGAAAACTCTTATGCTCGGCGCAGCGGCCACCCTGGCCCTCGGCTCGGCCTCACATGCCGCCGACCTGATCGTCGAAGAGGCTCCCGTGTACGTCGCCCCGGCCGCCGGTGGCGCCTGGGACGGCCTTTACGTCGGCGTGTTCGGCGGCTGGGCATCCGGCTCGGCCGATCACACGAACAGCGGCTTCGATGCCGACGGCGCCGACGCCGATCTCGACGGCTGGCTGCTTGGCGTCCGGGCCGGCGTCAACTTCACGCTGACCAACGGCATCGTCGCCGGTCTGGTCGGCGACGTGGCCTGGTCCGATATCTCCGGAACCTACGTGGACGCGCCCGCGATTGGTGACAGCACCAACACGATCAACTGGCAGGGGTCCATCCGCGGTCTCGTCGGCTTCGACGGCGGCGCCTTCATGCCGTACCTCACCGGCGGCCTCGCGTTTGCAAGCGCCACCCACGAGGTTGAGTTTGCCGAGCCGGTGCTGTCGGTCGATGCCACGCATGTGGGCTGGACCCTCGGCGCGGGCGTGGAAGTGGCGGTTGCCGAGAACGTCTCGCTCAACCTCGAGTACCGCTACTCGGACTTCGGGGGCGCCGACTACGACCATGAGTCGATGTTCACCCCGCCTGAGTTCGATCTGACCACCCACGCCATCACGGCGGGCGTGAACTTCCGGTTCTGATCGGCAGCAGACAGCCAGCCATGCCGCAATGCATTGCGGCATGGCACTTTTTTGCCTATCCATCAGGTGTGGGGCGCCGGGACGGAAGCTCTCGCAAGATCAGAAAGACCCGCCGCCTCCCGTCTGCTGGCCCGGCGCAAGGTCTCCCGGCACGTTTCCGCCGCGAATTCTTCAAATCTCCGCATTGATGCCTTGAAATTGCCACGACGGGGACAGGTGTGGCGAGAAAGCTACGACTCTCCCGGAGAGAAGCGGCCCGCCACGATTTGAGCGGATCAAAGGTCGCTTTTGCGCATTTGGCGGGTTACCTCGCAGCCGTCTCTCTAGGAGTACTGACTATGAATCGTATCGCTATCGCTCTGCTGGCCGGCGTTGCCAGCGTGTCCCTGGCCTCGGCGGCCACGGCAGCCGACCTCATCATCTCGGAACCCGCTCCGATTGCTATCGTCGACACTCCCGTCGGCGGCAATTGGGATGGTCTCTTCCTCGGCGCGTTCGCCGGCTACGGCTGGGGCACGCTCGACCTCGATGACGATGTCGCCGATCTCGATGTCGACGGCGAGGGCTGGAAGCTCGGCGTGAACGCCGGCTACAACTTCACCGTCTCGGAAGCTCTGGTCGCCGGTATCGTCGCCGACGTCGCCTGGGCCGACATCAACGGCGAAGATGCCGACGCCGACCTGTCGTACAACACCGACTGGACCGGCAGCATCCGCGGCCGCCTCGGCATCGACGCCGGCGCGTTCCTCCCGTATGTCACCGCCGGTATCGCGTTCGCGAACAACACCGTGACCGACACGCTTGACGACGTCGAAGACAGCCAGCTGCACACCGGCTGGACCGCCGGCGCGGGCGTCGAGTTCGCAGTGGCCGACAACGTGTCGCTCGACCTGCAGTATCGCTACAGCGACTACGGCACCGCGACCTATGACCTCGCGACCGAGACCGATTTCGGCCTGACCTCGCATGCGGTCACCGCCGGCATCAACTTCCGGTTCTAAGCGGCTTCGCGGCCATCCGGCCGCCCTGCCAAAGGCCCCGCCCGGCTCTGCCGCGGCGGGGCCTTCCGTTTGCGGTGAACATATTGGCGGGTGTTGCGCCTTTGCCCTTGTCACGGGGGCGGATCGGGACCACCTTTGGCAAATGTTCAACCAGCCAAAAGGAGGTGATCCAATGTCTCTCAAGAAATCGTCGGTTTCGAAGGGTCTTGGAGTCTCCGGCAGCTCGGAGCAGTCTCTGGCCTGATCGAAGCCTTCCTGCCCCTCGAGGGCGAAAGGCCGCTTCGAATACCTACGAAATCGGAAAGGGTCGCCTTCGGGCGGCCCTTTCT
>JAEYZJ010000265.1 GCA_023430705.1 Pseudomonadota bacterium
TTTACGCGTTGACGACGCCGCTGCTGACCAAGTCCTCCGGCGAGAAGATGGGCAAGTCCGCCTCCGGCGCCGTCTGGCTCAACGGCGAGCTCTTCAGCCCCTACGACTTCTGGCAGTACTTCCGGAATACCGAGGATGCCGACGTCGGCAAGTGGCTCAAGATCTTCACGCGCCTGCCGCTCGACGAGATCGCCAAGCTTGAGGCGCTCGGCGGCTCGGAGCTCAACGAGGCCAAGAAGATCCTCGCCACCGAGGTCACCGCGATCGTGCACGGCCGCGAGGCCGCCGAGAAGTCTGCCGCGACGGCGGCCGCGACGTTCGAAGCTGGCTTCATCGACCTGTCGCTGCCGACCACCGAAGTGGCAAAGGGTGAGCTTGCCGCCGGCCTCGGCCTGCTCAACGCACTCGTCACCGCAGGCCTTGCCGGCTCGAACGGCGAAGCCCGCCGTCACGTGCAGTCGGGCGCCGTCCGGGTCAACGACGAGATCGTCACCGACGAGCGGGCCAGCCTCGGCACCGCGGCCCTGCTGCCCGAAGGCGTCATCAAGCTGTCGGTCGGCAAGAAGAAGCACGCGCTGCTGAAGCCGGTCTGAGGACCGGCTTCACGCCCCTTTCCCGCTCACAGGCTCCGCCGTGTCAGCGGGTCACCAGCACCGGGATGGTGGTGTGGGCCAGCACATTGCTGGTCTGGCTGCCGAGCAGCAGCCGGCCGAGGCCGCGGCGGCCGTGCGACCCCATGACGATCAGATCGGCATCGATGCTGTTGGCCGTCGCGATGATGCCCTCGGCGGGAAAGCTGTCGTTCACATAGGCGGTCTTGGCCTCGATGCCGGCTTCCTTGGCGGTTGCCACCGCGGTCGCCAGCAGCGACTTGGCAACTGCTTCCTGCGCTTCCATCAGTTCCGGGATCGGATCGAAGGCCGTTCCGGCCACCGCGCCGTAGCCGCCGCCGACCAGTGCCGCCGGCTCGGTGACGGTGACGATGGTCACCTGCGAGCCCAGCGCCTTGGCAAGGCCGAGCGCATGGTCGAGGGCGCGCCCGGACATCTCCGAGCCGTCCGTCGCGACGAGAATCCGTTCGTACATTCAAATACCTCCGTACGTGATGCGAAAATCGTAGGCTGCCGCGGCGGCGCGCGATTGATCGAGATCAACCGCTACTCGACGCGCGGGATTTCCTTGGCCCGGTACTCGAACATGCGCCGGAAGGCTCCCGGCACGAGCGCCGACATCGGGTTGATCTTGAACTGCGGGTTGTCGAGCGGCCCCTGCACGGCGAAGGTCACGCCGTAGAGGCCCTCGCCGTCGCGGCCAGCCAGCGGGCCGAGAAGCTTGGCAAAGGCATTGTTGAGGCCGAAGAGCGGGACATAGGTCCCCGTCAGGTCGAACTGCCGCCGGTCGGTATAGATGAAGCCCCGCGCCGTCCCGCCCACGGTCGAGCCGGCGAGCACGGCATCGGTCAGCTCGACCCGGTCCTTGCGCCGGATGAAGTCAGCCTCGGCGCTCTTGAATTCGAGCTTGTTCGACCGCGCGATCATCTGCCTCGACTCCGAGTGGTTGCCGAGGATCTGGGCGACGTTGCCCTCGTTGACGAACGCGAAGTTGCGCAGGTTGAAGGTGCCCTGGTCGACCTTGCGCTGATCGATCGTCTGGACCACCAGGCTGCCCTGCCCGCCCTCCATGTTCGGATAGACGTTCATCAGCCGCAGCAGCGTGCCCAGGTCGTTGAACGCCACCGACATGACCTTGCCGTCGGGCGTCTGGTTGGTGGTGACCGAGACATTTCGATCGCCGCCGAGATTGGCCTGCAGGTTGACCCTCTGCAGGTCGTCGCCGCGCAGCACCAGGTCGAGGTTCACGTTGTAGGCGGTGGTCTTGTAGAACCCGAGCGCCCGCTTGAGCTCGAGGTCGACGGCTATGGTCTGGTCCGTCGCGGTCGCCTGCGGGCCGCCGGTCGAATCGCCCGAGAGGCTGAAGAAGCGCTGCAGCATCGGCTTCATGTCGAGCTGCTCGCCCCGCAGCCGGACCTGGTAGCCGTTGCGGATCGGGGTCAGCGAGATCTGCGCCGAGTCGCCGGGGCTGAGGGCAAAGTCGGTGAACTCGGCCGATTGCAGCCCGTCCGTGGTGTCGAAACCGAGGCTGCCCTCGAGCTTCACGTCGCCAAAGCCGACCTTGAGGGCGCTGATGTCGACCACCTCCCCGGTCATCTTGACCACGGCCTCGGCCCCGCCGGCGGTGCCCGCCGCCTTCCTGATGCCGAGGTCCCTGATGTCGAGCGAGGCCTCCGAGAGGTCTGCCGTCACCTGCATGCTGCCATCGGCCAGTGGCCGGGCGGAGACGGTCAGCGGTCCGTCGAGGAAAGCCGACGTATCGACGCCGAACTTCTCGAAGGCATCGGAATCGAGCTTGGCCGTGACCACCACGTCGGGATTGGCGGGGTCGAGCCGCCCCATCGCCGTCAACTGGGTCGGCACGCCGTCGATCTCGGCGTCGCCGCCGATGTTGAAGCCGGCCTGGGTGACGCGGAACGAGACGTTCCCCTCGCCGAAGGTGTGGCCCTCGACCGGCGAGGTCAGGCCCAGGTCCTGCATGGTGCCGTTGATGACGTAGTCCATGCTCCGCGGCTGGTTGGTCGCCTTGTCCGTGACGATGGTGGCAACCAGGCCGAGCGAGACCTGCCCCTCGACAGCGTCGAGGCTGACCGGCAGCGTCGCCTGCTTCAGCGCGTCCGGCTGGTGTTCCCTCGCCCAGGCGATGAGCGCCGGGATGCCGCCCGAAAGGTCGCCCGAGATCTCGTACACCGCCTCGGTGTCGCTGTTGGAGCCGATGATGAAGCCGGCATTGGCAATCGAGATGTTTCCCTTGGGTGTCGGAATGGTCGCGCCGTCGCCGGAGATTTCGACGTCGGTGTCGTGCAGGCGGAGCTTCATCTCGCCTTCGATGGTGACCGGTTCCATCGTCTCGAGCGCCTTGATCTGCACTCCGACGCCGACGATGTCGATCGCCATCGCGTTCTTGGGCAGGGGCTTGTCCTCGCCGGGCTCCCCGATCGAGCCGATCGGGAAGGCGTAGCGCATCGTGGACTTCTTGATGCGTCCGCCGACCACGTTCTTGACGAACCAGTCCCGCGACTCCTTGGCGAGGAACGCCGGCCACAGCCGCTTCAGGTCGTCGGCCGAGAGGCCGTCGCCGGCAATGTCCATCTCGAAGCCGGTCCCGCGGCGCACCATGTCGATGCGGCCGGTCGAAACGAGCACCGCCCCGTCCGCCTTCTTGGCCTCGAACTGGTCGATGCCCGTCGCCCCGTAGAGCGGGGCCGACCAGCCCTGCAGGGTCACCTCGCTGAAGGGCTGTTCCGGCGGGCCCTCCTCGTCCTGGATCGAGACATCGCGCGCGGCCATCTTGATGCCGACGATCGGGCCGTAGAGCGGATCGAGCCCGAGCTTGAACACGCCGCTGACATAGCCGGTGCTGCCGGCGATGCTCACCTGCGTCTCGCCCATCGTGAACTGGCCGATCGCGGGATCCCAGAGGACCTCGGCGATGGAGGTGGCGATGGGGAAATACTGGCCGTTCGCCTTCACGTCCATGCCGGTCAGGTCGATATGGAACCGGCCGTCCGTCACCTTGCTCTGCGGCGTGAAGCCGACGTCGATCGAAACCGAAGCGGTCCCCACCACGCCGATCGGCTGCTCCTGCTCGCCGACGAACGGGGCGAAGGCGCCGGGATCGAGGTTGGTGATCGACATCTTCATGCGGGCGTTACCGCCGTCGGCCTCGACCCACTCGAGGATGCCGTTCATCACCGAGCCGCCGATCTCGGCCGAAAAACGTCCCGAGGCGGACCTGGCGTCCCGGCTGGGGGCGATATCGAGCTCGATATTGGTGAAGTAGCGCAGGATGCCGTAGAGCGCGTCGTTCATGTCGAGCTTGCCGCGGCGCACGATGAGCCGCGAGAAGTTGCCCTGCTTGGCCTGCTCGACGATGCCGGCGATACCCGAGGCCGCGGCCTCGAGGTTATAGACCAGCCAGTCGTTGTCGGAGCGGATGCCGAGGCTGTTTTCGGGTACGTCGCCCTTCACGTCGAGGCCGTCCGCCGACAGGTTTACCTGCGGGAACGAGTTCTGGCCCTCGATGATGCGGACCGTGCGCTCGCCATTGGGCTCGTCGACGTACTCGAAGCGCGCCAGCCGCGGCCCGAAAAGGTCCTGGTTCACCTGCAGGTGCGGGCCCACCACCGTCACCGTAGCACCCGGCTGGCCGACCAGCATGCGGATCGGCGAGAAGCCGACCTCGAGGGCTTCCATGCTCACCGCGCCGCCGCTCTTGAGGTCGGTGTAGGTCACCGGGGTGAACTGGATCACCGGCCAGACGAAGCCTTCGAGCGCCAGCGCCATGTCCCCCAGTTCCAGCTGGCTCCCCTCGGGCATCGAGGACAGCACCGCGTTGC
The DNA here is from genome assembly GCA_023430705.1 of Pseudomonadota bacterium. Taxonomy (GTDB): domain Bacteria; phylum Pseudomonadota; class Alphaproteobacteria; order Rhizobiales; family Devosiaceae; genus Devosia_A. Next base: position 4,451 of record JAEYZJ010000265.1, read on the forward strand.
GGACCTGGGCGCTGACAAACGGCAGCGGGATCGGGGTGACGATGAGGACGGCGTAGAGAGCGACGAGCAGCACCACAGGCGCGGCAACAGCCGCTGCCGCTATCCTGCCCAGAATGCGCCATGCCGAGCGCTTGCGGAGGGTGCCAGGAGCTGGAGTAGGTTTCACTGCTTTCCGACTTGAGGCTGCTCGCTTTGTCGCCCTATCCTAGAATCAAAGTCGAGCAGACGTTCACTGCCCGATGATACCGGCTGCAATATGGCACTAACACCCCTTGGCGGCGCTGTTTTCCGGCGTTTCCACGGCATGGGCTCGATCTGCTGATGGCACTTGTTACCGTGGGGGCAGCCGCCCCCGACTTCGAACTGCCCACCGATGCGAACGAGACGTTCCGCCTTTCGGACCATCTCGGCCATCCCGTCGTCCTCTATTTCTACCCCCAGGACGACACCGAGGGATGCACGCTCGAGAATATCGAGTTCACCGACCAGTTGCCCGCGTTCAGGGCGCTGGGCGCGGTGGTCGTGGGTATCTCCCCCGACACCGTCGAGCAGCACTGCTCGTTCCGCGACAAGTTCAGCCTGGGCGTGCCGCTCGCCGCCGACCCGGAGCGCAAGGCCATCGAGGCCTATGGCGTGTGGCAGCTCAAGAAGATGTTCGGCGTCGAGTTCATGGGCGTGAAGCGTGTCACCTTCCTCATCGGTCCAGACGGCCGGGTCGCCGGGGTGTTCCACGCCACGCGCATCAAGGGGCACGCCGAGAAGGTGCTGGCCGCGACGCGCGAGCTGGCCGCACGCGCCGCCTGAGCCCGCGGTCGGCGTGCAAAAAGCCCCATGCCTCCGGGCTTTTTGCGTTTGTTAACCTTAACGGACCATGATCGGACGCAGTTCAGTTGCGTCCGGAGTCGCGGTGTGCGTCCCCCATCGGCAAAGGTCCAGAAGGTCTTCAGTGCCGCGCCTGCGAAGGCGCCGAAACGGAGTGGCGGCATCCGTCCTGCCCTCTTTTACGGCCTGTTCGCGGTCCTGCTCGGCACCAATGTGCTGACGGCCGTGGGCCTGCTGATGGCGCCCGACATCGCTGCGCTCCTCTCCGGCCAGAACGAGCAGGTGGTTGCCGCCTACGAGGACCGGATCGCGCAGCTGCGCGTCGAGGTCGACCGCCTGCACTCGCGCCAGTTCGCCCAGACCGGCGACATCAACCTTCAGTTGCAGGAGCTGACCCAGCAGCAGGAGGTGCTGCTCGAACAGCACCAGCTGGTCAGGCAACTGGCCCAGAAGGCCGCCGAGCTCGGCATCGACACCAGCACTGTGGCTGCCGGCAACGACGAGGACATCCCCGTGGCGCCCCTGGGCGCGGTCGCTCCATCCGGCGCGGCCGCCGATGACCTCGCGGCGGTCAGCCAGTCCATGGCCGAGATGATGGTCGACGGCAGCCTCGCCCTCGCCGCCCTGTCGGAATCGGCGACGGCGTCGACCAACGTCATCCTCGACGCCCTCAGGGGCATCGGCATCCGCCCCAGCATGCCCGACGACCCGTCGGGGGGCGTCGGCGGGCCGCTGCTGCCGCCGGCCACCGACGCGCTCGATTCGACCGGCATCGTCGATGACGCCAACGAAGCCTACCTCGCGCTCAGCCGGTTCAAGGCGGCGCGCAGCGCGATCGGCCTCGCGCCGGTGCACAAGCCGATGGGCGAGCTGCCGCGCGTCAGCTCCACCTTCGGCAACCGCAAGGACCCCATCACCGGCGGCCGCGCCTTCCATTCGGGCATGGATTTTCCGGCGCCACGGGGCACCACCGTGCTCAGCGCCGGCTACGGCAAGGTGACGTTCGTGGGCGAGAGGTCCGGCTACGGCAACCTCGTCGAGATCACCCACAGCACCGGCATCGTCACCCGCTACGGGCACCTCAGCGCCTTCCTCGTGAAGCAGGGCCAGGTCGTCGAAACCGGCACGCCCGTGGCCCGGGTGGGCTCGACGGGGCGCTCGACCGGCCCGCACCTGCACTTCGAGGTCCGGCTCGGGGACGTGGCGGTCGATCCGGGAAAGTACTTGGCTGTGGGTAAGCGACTCGCTCGCTTCCTCGGCGCATAAGCTTCGTGCAAGTAGGCAACGTTCAGCTCAATTCAGCCATGCACGGCGCCAAACGGCGATAGTTGCTCTGGTTTTCCATTTATTCCGGGTCTAGGGTCCGTCGGCTATGCTCATGACTTCGGACATTCCGACGATGCTGCGGCTCCACCGGGCTATGTTTCTCGCCCGCGAGATCGACCGCGTCGAGCAGGACCTCGTCAAACAAGGCCTTGCGCATTTCCATGTATCGGGTGCCGGACACGAGTCGACGGCCCTGATCGCAGACTATCTCGGCCACCAGGACTGGCTGCACCTCCACTATCGCGACAAGGCTCTGCTTGTTGCACGCGGCATGCCGGTGCTCGAATTCTTCTCGAGCCTTCTCGCGACCGGCAACTCCCATTCCTCCGGCCGGCAGATGAGCGCGCATTACTCGGCGCGCAACCTCAACGTCGCCTCGATGGTCGGCCCGGTGGGCAACAATGCCCTGCACGCGGTGGGCAACGCCCAGGCGGTGAAGACTCATCCCGACGCGCCCGTGGTCATCTGCTGCGTCGGCGACGGCACGACCCAGCAGGGCGAGTTCCTCGAAGCGGTGGCCGAGGCCGTGCGGACCGAGGCCCCGGTGGTGTTCGTGATCCAGGACAACGACTGGGCCATCTCGACCAGGACGCCGGGCCAGACCTTCTTCGACCTGCCGACGGGGCCCGCCGACAGCTTCCTCGGCCTGCCCATCCGCCGCGTCGACGGCGTCGATCTCGCCGCGACCCGGGCCGTATTCGAGGCCGCGGTCACGCACACGCGGACGACCCGCGGCCCGGCCATCGTCCTGATGGATCTCGAGCGCCTCTCCGACCACACCAATGCCGACGACCAGGCACTCTATCGCGGTGCCGACGAGCTCCGGGCCGGCAGGAGCCGCGACCCGCTGGAGGCCATCCGGCAGTCGCTGCGCGAGTCGCAGATGGGCGATGCGGCTCTGGCCCAGCTCGAGACAGCATTGATCGCCGAAGTGGCGGAAGCGACCGCCGAAGCGCGCGCCGAAGCCGCTCCCAGGGCAGCCGGCACTGCGAAAGCCCCCTATCCCGCCGGCTTCGCGCAAGCCCGCGAATATCGCGGCGACAGCCAGGCTCCGACCCTCACCATGCGCGAGGCGCTGAACCGGGTGTTGCGGGAGCAGCTTGCCGCTAGTGCCGATGTCCACCTTCTCGGGCAGGACATCGAGGACCCCAAGGGTGACGTCTTCGGCGTCACCAAGGGCCTCTCCACCGCCTTCCCCGGCCGCGTCCGCAACGCGCCGCTCTCCGAGTCGACGATCGTCGGCACCTCCATCGGGCGCGCGCTCACCGGCCAGCGGCCGGTCGCCTTCCTGCAGTTCGCCGACTTCCTGCCGCTCGCCTTCAACCAGATCATCTCAGAGCTCGGCTCGATGTACTGGCGCACGGACGGTGCCTGGCAGGCGCCGGTGATCCTGATGGTGAGCTGCGGTGGCTACAAGGCCGGGCTTGGCCCGTTCCATGCGCAGACGCTCGAATCGGTGCTCGCGCATGTGCCTGGCATCGACGTGGTGATGCCGTCGAGTGCAGGCGATGCCGCCGGCCTCCTCAACGCCGCCTTCCAGAGTGTCCGGCCGACCGTCTTCCTCTACCCCAAGAGCGCGCTGAACCTGTCGGATCGGCGCACTTCGGAGGATACCGCGAAGCACTTCGTGCTGCCCGGCCGCGCCCGCCCGGTGCGCAGCGGCAACGACCTGACGCTCGTCACCTGGGGCAATCCGCTGGCGCAGTCGCTGCTGGCTGCCGAAACGCTCTCCGGCGCCGGGGCGGAGGTCGACCTCATCGACCTGCGCACGATTTCGCCGTGGGACGAGGACGCGGTGCTGCGCTCGGTGCGCCGTACCCGGCGGCTCCTGGTGGTCCACGAGGACAACCACACGGCCGGTTTCGGTGCCGAGGTGATGGCGACCGTGATGGAGAAGGCCGGCACGCCGGTCACGGCGCGGCGCGTTACCCGCGACGACATCCACGTCCCGTTCCAGTTCGAGCGCCAGATCGAGGCCCTGCCCTCCTATCGGCGCATCATGGAAGCGGCTGCGGCCCTCCTCGATTTCGACCTCGAGTGGGAGGCGCCGAAGGCCGAGACCGGTCCGGCGGCCATCGCGGCCATCGGCTCCGGCCCCGCCGACGACGAAGTCGAGGTGGTCGAGCTCCTGGTCAAGCCGGGCGACAGCATCAAGACGGGTGACCTCGTCGCCGTCGTCGAGGCGACCAAGGCCGCGGTCGACGTGCAGGCGACCGTCTCGGGCAAGGTGCTGGCGGTCCCCGTGGCCGTCAGGGACAAGGTCGCGGTCGGTGCGCCGCTCCTCTTCGTCGAGGCCGATGCGGGCGCGGCGGCGCGCCAGACGACTGTGACGGCCGAACGGATCGACAAGGCCATCCTCAAGCGCCGTGCTGCTCCGCTGGCCGCTCCGGTCACCGTCGGACGGGCCCAGGTGGCGGTCGGCGTGGCCGGCATTGCCGGCGTGACGGGAGGCCGCAAGGTCCACAACAGCGACCTGCGCGGCAACTGGCAGACGCGCGACGCCGCCGACATCGTCAAGCTCACCGGCATCGAGAGCCGGCGCTGGGTGCAACCGGGCGAGACGGTCCTCTCGCTCGCCAGCGCCGCGACGGAAAAGCTGCTGGCCGAGCAGCACCTCGGCATCGACGACATCGACCTTGTGATCGCCACCACCGGCACGCCCGACGTCATCACGCCGTCGCTCGCCTGCCGCGTCGCCGACTCGGTGGCGCGGGGCGGGCGGGCCAACCTGCCGGCCTACGACATCAACGCCGCCTGCTCGGGCTACCTCTACGCCCTGGCGCAGGCGCGCGATTTCGTCGGCAACAACCCGGCCGCGCGCGTCCTCGTCGTCACCTCCGAAGTGCTCTCGCCCTTGCTGGACCAGAACGACTTCAATACCGCCGTGCTGTTCGCCGATGCGGCGACCGCTTCGCTGGTGCAGGGTCGCGACCACGAGCAGGCCCCGCTCTTCACGTTCGCGCAGCCGACCATTGCCGGCGCTCCGGAATCCGGCGAGCTGCTGAGCGTTCCGCGGGCGGGTGACGGCTATGTCAGGATGAACGGCCGCGAAGTGTTCTCGGACGCGGTGCGCGCCATGACGGCGACGCTGACTTCGGCCTGCGCCGCCGAGGGCATCACCATGGACGATATCGACCTGATGGTGCCGCACCAGGCCAACCAGCGGATCATCGACGCCATCGCGCGCCGCTCCGGCCGGCCGGCCCATTCGATCATCCGCACCTTCGGCAATACCAGCTCGTCCACCATCCCGCTGGCGCTGATGGATGCGCTGCCCACCACCCGGCCGGGCGACCGCCTCGGCCTCGTGGCCTTTGGCGGCGGCATCACCTATGCGGCGGCCATCGCGACCGTGGACACGCCCCGCTAGCCGTTCCATCGGATGGAACAGCTAGTGAAAATGCATCATGCGTGCATTCTCGGACTATGGTACGACAAATACGTTATGCGCCGAGGTGGCCCTGGGCGCCGACATCCTGTTTTTTGGGACCTTGGGGACGGCCGGCGTTGTGGCGCCGGCCGATCCTTATTCTACGTCGGCCACGCGGTCCGCATAGCCCGTCACGCGCGCCGCAAGCGAGGCTTCCATGAACCCGTCGAGGTCGCCATCCAGCACCGCCGAGGTGTTGGAGGTCTCGTAGCCGGTGCGCAGATCCTTGACCATCTGGTAGGGCTGCAGCACGTAGCTGCGGATCTGGTGACCCCAGCCGACATCGGTCTTGGCGGCGGATTCGGCATTGGCTGCCTCCTCGCGCTTCTGCATCTCCGCCTCGTAGAGGCGCGCCTTCAGCATCGCCATCGCCGTCGCGCGGTTCTTGTGCTGGCTGCGTTCCGCCTGGCACGCCACGATGATGCCGGTCGGAATGTGCGTGATGCGGATAGCCGAGTCCGTGGTGTTCACGTGCTGCCCGCCGGCGCCTGACGAGCGGTAGGTGTCGACCTTGAGGTCGGACTCGTTGATCTCGATGTTGATGGCGTCGTCCACCACCGGGTAGACCCAGGCGCTCGAGAAGCTGGTGTGCCGGCGCGCCGCGCTGTCGTAGGGCGAGATGCGCACCAGCCGGTGCACGCCGCTCTCGGTCTTCAGCCAGCCATAGGCATTGTGGCCCGATATCTTGATCGTGGCGGACTTGATGCCGGCTTCCTCGCCGTCATGCATTTCCATGACCTCGATCTTGAACTTCCGCCGCTCGGCCCAGCGCGTGTACATGCGCAGCAGGATGTTGGCCCAGTCCTGGCTTTCGGTGCCGCCGGCGCCCGAGTGGATTTCGAGGTAGCAGTCGTTGGCGTCGGCCTCGCCGGAAAGCAGGGTCTCGACCTGGGCCGAGCGGGCCTCCTGCAGCGTCTCCTGCAGGGCCTGTTCGGCCTCCTTGATGACGGCTTCGTCACCCTCGGCCTCGCCCATCTCGATGAGCTCGGAATTATCGCGGATGGACGCCTCGAACCTGCGGACCGCGCTGATCTGGGCGTCGAGTTCGTCGCGCTGCTTCATGATCGGCCGCGCCTTCTCGGGATCGGCCCAGAAGTTCGGATTCTCGGTGCGGGCGGTAAGGTCGTCTAGGCGTGCCTGGGCTGTATCCCAGTCAAAGATGCCTCCTCAGCAGGCTTATGACCTGCTCGATTTCGGTGATGACCTTGGTAATTTCGGCGCGCATTTTGGTCCTCGGACTCGTTGCGCCCCATGTAGTTGAGACTAAGGGCGGGATCAACCCGTTCTTCCCCGCGTCACCCCCGCGTGCTAGGCAGCGGACGCGGGTATAGAGGGCGGGACGTGTCGGAAATCATCGACGGGGTGAGCTTTGTGTCGAGCGGGACGCCCGAGGCGGATCGCGCTGCGGCAAGCCTCCGCGAGCGCTACGGCGACTGCGGTTTCGGCAATGCCCGCGTCGTGGTCGCCCTCGGCGGCGACGGACTGATGCTGCAGACTCTGCACCGCGAGATGGGCACGGGTGTGCCGGTCTACGGCATGAACTTCGGCACCGTCGGCTTCCTCATGAACGAGTTCGCCGCCGACGGGCTGGCCGAACGGCTCGCGGCAGCCAACCCCACCGACATCTATCCGCTCGAAATGCGCGTGCGCCTCGAAGACGGGACCGAGCACACCGCCCTCGCCCTCAACGAGGTCTCGCTGTTCCGCATGACCTACCAGGCGGTGAAGGTGCAGATCGTCATCGACGGCCATGTGCGGCTCGAGGAGCTGATCTGTGACGGGGTGCTGCTCGCCACTCCGGCCGGTTCGACCGCCTACAACCTTTCGGCGCATGGCCCGATCCTGCCGATCGACGCGCCGCTGCTGGCGCTGACGCCGATCTCGCCGTTCCGCCCCCGCCGCTGGCGCGGCGCCATCCTCAACAACCGCGCCGAAGTAACCTTCCGCACCCGCGAAGGCGACAAGCGCCCGGTCAGCGCCGTCGCGGACAATGTCGAGTTCCAGCGCGTGGCCGAGGTCACCGTGCGCGAGAACCGGCGCAAGAAGGTGACGCTGCTCTTCGATCCCGGCACGGGCCTCGAGGAACGGGTGCTCACCGAGCAGTTCCGCTACTAGGCGGCGGGCAGCGCCAGCCGATCCTCGGGAGCGAGCTGCGGCAGGTCCATTGCGCTGTCGGTCGAACCTGCGAAGGCGGTCATCACGCCGCGGGCGGCACGGCGGGCCAGGAGCACGTTCTGCTCGCTCAGATAGGCGAAGGCCTCTTCCAGTTCGGGCGGAATGACGCCCGCATGGTCGACGATCAGTTCCTCGGTCAGCGCCGTCACCACGAAGTGCCGGGCCGCCTGGTCATCGGCCAGGTTGGCGGCACGGGCATGCGAGATCAGCCGCGCCAGCATGTTGCGTACCGGCGCAGCAAGGCCGCAGCGGGTGAACAGCGCATTCAGCGCCGCCCGGCTGCCCCGCTCCAGCAGCGTGAACACCTTCTCGCGCGGGGTGTCGGCGAGGCTGGCCACGCAGTCGGCGAAGAACAGCACGTGCCCGTGGACGATCGCGTGCAGCATCACACGGGTGGAAACCCGGTCGCTGTCGATCAGCGCCGTCGCGTAGGGCATGCGGCCCGCCGCCGCCTCCTCCTCGCCGATGGCCGTGAGCGCCGTGTCGGTGGCGTCGCGCAGCAGCCGGTCGAGCCGTTGCGGTGCGACCGCGCCGCCGACGATGCGATTGGTGCGCAGCGCCGCGGCAACGGCCTGCACGAGGATCAGCCGCGCGTCGGCCGGCAGGTCGTCTCGTTCGAGCAGCAGCCCGCGCAGTTCGGCGTCCTCGCGACCCTCGTTGTTCGCGATCCGGAGCAGCAGGGTCGGCGAGAATGGCGCATCGGGCCGCGGCAGCAGGCTCAGCAGCAAGGGGCGACCACCCCGGCTCGCCAGCGCCTCGACCACCCGTGGCGACAGCCGCTCGCGCATGGCGATCGCCACCAGCATCGTCTCGTCGGCATCGGCGATCACGGCCATGAGGTCGGCATCGATCAGTGCCGGGGAATACTGCACCACCGCGCGCGCGATGACGGGGCTGTCCCCGAGCAGCGCGAGCAGGATCGGCCGGGGCGCCTCGATGGCATGCAGCAGCCCGTAGGCCAGCGCGCCGCGCACCCGGACCGACGGATCGTCGAGGAAACCGATCAGGGCCGCATAGAGCGCGGCGTGTTCGTCGGCGGGGCCGTAGTGGTTGAGATACGCCATGGCGGCGAGATGGGCTGCGCGCCCTCTCTCCTCGCTGTCGCGCGACTGGCTGAGCGCGACGAAATCCTGGTAGGCGACCATCAAGCTCTCCGAAAAGCGCCGATTCCGACGCTATCGCCGAAGGCTTAATAAGCGGTTCACCATAACCGTTCAGGTGGGAGACTACTTACCCTGCCCGTAGAGCTGGGTGAAAAGCGCATTCCCCTGCGCTTCGGTCGAGGGGCTCATCAGCACCCTGCCCTGTACCTCGCCGTCGTTGGAAAAGAACGCCGTGAACTACATGTCGTCGGTCGAGAAGCGCGACGGCAACGCTGTCGTTTCGGGCCATTTGCCGCCGGCCGCGAGCTGCTGGGCCGTGAACAGGGGGTTGGCGGGGGCATCGTGCCGGCTGACCAGCGCCTTGTAGACCTGGCGGATCGTGCGCGCCCTGCCGCCCTCGTAGAAGATCGTGCGGTTGGCCGCCGCCTGCCGCGGAAACAGGTCGGCGGCGACCTGGTCCGGATTGGACAGGCCGGCGTTGAACAGCTTCTCCGCACCCTGCGCGCCGAGGAAATGCGCGATGTAGAGTTCCCCGGCGCTGGGCATCCGCCCGAACCTGCCGAACAGGTACTCGCCGTTGCTGCGGGTGTAGGCGGCAGCCAGATCGGCCGAGACCTGCGGATCCTCACGCAGTGCGAGAACCTGCTTCCGCAGGGTCTTGTCGGCGATGTGGTAATCACCGGCGGAACTCACCGCGATCTGGTCGGCATATTGCTGGTAGCCGAGGCGCGGCCCCTCCTGCTTCATCACCTGCAGCCAGGTGCTGTCGAGGAACTGGAACAACCCCGTCGCCGTCGAGGTCGATGCCTTCGCGCCGGGGTTCAGGCTGCTCTCGCGGATGGCGGTCCTGAGCAGGTAGTCGAAGTCGACATCGCTCTTCGCCCCCGCCGAATCTATGGCGTAGGCGAGCGGTTGCGGCACCGATATCGGCTTCACGCCCATCGACTCGAGGGTCCGGTTGCTAACGTCCGGTTAACCAATCGCCCGCAACCGGTTAACGAAGTCTTACTGGCCCCAGTAGCTGACCACGTTGGCGAGGTTCGGCCGGTCGCGGTCCTCGATCACGCTCGTGGGCGTGCCGATGTGGATGAAGCCGACGAACCGCTCGCCGCCGCGCGCGCCGAGCATCGTCTGCGCCTCGGTGTCGAACCCGTACCATCGGTTGGTCCAGCTGGCCGCATAGCCGAGGGCGAAGGCGGCATGCGAGAGGTTGAAGCAGACATTGCCGGCCGACAGCAGCTGTTCCATCTCCGGCGCCTTCGGATTCGGCTTGGGCGAAAGCAGCACACCGATGGTGACCGGCGCTGGCAGGAACTGCCGCCGCTCGATGTCCAGCCCGGCCTCGTCGAGGTCGGGCCGCCGCCGCTTCATGATCTCGGCCAGCTTCTCGCCCGCCCTGATGCGCGCATCCCCTTCGATCACCACAAGCCGCCACGGCTCGAACTTGCCGTGGTCCGGCACGCGGGTGCCGATGCTCAGGATTTCCTGCAGCTCTTCCGGCGTCGGGCCGGGATCCTTGAGAAAGCCGATGCCGACGGAACGGCGGGTCTTGAGGTAGTCGCGCAGTGCGGAGTTGATGGGCATGGTCTGGGTCCTTGCGAGAGTGGGGACCTTATGACACAGCTTTTCCCTAATCCAAGCGTAGCAGGCATCGCAGTTCGGCCTGGACGCGCCGACGCAGGTTGCGGGGAATACGGGGTGAGACTGAAGCACTGGATCGGCGTGTTCGCTCTCGCGGCGTTGCTCGCCCCGATGGCGGCGATCGCCGAGGACCCGCCGGTTCCCCTGCCCCGCCGCGCGGACCGGACCCCCGACACCGTCGCGTCCCCCGTCGCGCCGCCCGCCGATGCCGCGGACACCGGCGCAGCGGCAGTGGAGCAGAGCGTTCCCCTCGAGCCGGAAGTCGCCGACGAGTCGGCCATCCAGGCGGCGGCGAGGGCTGCGGCGGCGGCGGCGGCGGTCGCCTCGGTCAACGCCACGCCCCAGCCGGTCACGCTGATGGCCAAGATCACCGAGGACGGCGCCGCCCTGCCCGATGGCGTCACCTGGCGTGTGTTCGAGACCCGCACCGACGCATCGGGCGAACTGATCCTCGCAAAGAAGTCCATCGACGCCACGGCGCATCTCGAGCTGACGCCCGGCAACTACGTCGTCCACGTCGCCTACGGCCGGGCCCAGACGACCGATACGCTCACCGTCGAGCAGGGCAACAACAACAAGCAGCTGGTGCTGGATGCCGGCGCGATGCGGCTGACGGCCTCGGTGAGCGGCGACGTTCCCATCCCGATCAACCTGCTCCGCTTCGATATCTACTCCGGCGTGGGCGAAGGCGAGCGCACGCTCGTCGCGCAGAACCTCAGCCCCAGCGACATCGTCACGCTGAACGCGGGCACCTACCATATCGTCTCCTATTTCGGCGACGTGAACGCGGTGGTGCGCGCCGACCTGCGGGTCGAGCCGGGCCAGCTGACGGACGCGACGCTCTACCACAAGGCGGCGCAGGTCTCGTTCAAGCTGGTCAGCGAGCCCAATGGCGATCCCATCGCGGATATCGACTGGACGGTAAAGACCGCCGACGGCCAGACCGTGTTCACCAATATCGGCGCCTTCCCCTCGACCGTCCTCGCCGAGGGGGACTACCTCGTTCTCGCCAAGCGCGGGGAGCAGGTCTACAACCGCGAGTTCCAGGTGCAGTCCGGACCGGCGCGGGAGATCGAGGTCCTGACCACCGTCTACTGACGATCCCCCTGACGAAATCTCCTGCCGGCCTGTCGATTCCGGCTGCACCCGCTCGTTGTGAGCCTGAGGCCGGCCGATGCGGCGGCCCGGAGCAGGAGGAGAGCGAGCATGCGGTTCATGATCATCGTCAAGGCCAGTCCCGAGAGCGAAGCGGGCGTCATGCCCTCCCCGGCAGTCTTCGAGGCGATGGGCGCGTTCAACGAGGCACTGATCCAGGCCGGCGTGCTGCTCGCCGCCGAAGGCCTGCACCCCTCCAGCAAGGGCGCCCGGGTCACCCTGCGGGGCGGCCGGCACGAGGTCCTCGACGGCCCGTTCGCCGAGAGCAGGGAACTCGTCGCCGGGTTCTGGATCATCACCGCCAAGTCGCAGGACGAAGCGCTCGAATGGGTGAAGCGCATCCCGCTGGAGGAAGACGAGACCGTCGAGCTGCGCCGTGTCTTCGAAGCGGCCGACTTCGCCGAGGTCGTCCCGCCTGATGATGTCGCGCGCGAGCAGGCCTGGCGCGACGCCAACCACAAGCCCGTCACGAACTGAGGAGGAACCACCCGTGCGCTTCATGATCATCCGCAAGGCCGACGCCGAGACCGAGGCGGAAGTCCTGCCCTCGACCGAGCTGATCGAGGCCATGACCAGCTACAACGAGCGACTCCACGCCGCCGGCGTGCTTGTCGGCGGGGACGGCCTGCTGTCCAGCTCCCGTGGTGTCCGCGTCAGGTTCTCGAACGGCAGGCCGAGCTTCACCGACGGCCCCTTCGCCGAGACCAAGGAACTCATCGCCGGCTTCACCATGATCGAGGTCGCCTCCCGCGAGGAAGCCCTCGAATGGGTGAGGCAATGGCCGCCCGAGGACGGGCACGGCAATGTCGAGCTGGAACTGCGGCAGGTGGCAACCGCCGAGGATTTCGGCGACGCGATGACCCCCGAGCTGATCGAGCGCGAGGATGCCATGCGCATTGCCGAGCACGCCCTCCGCAAATGACCGGGTTGTGGCGGCGGGCCGGATTTGGTCTGATCCGCCGCCATGACAGAGGCAGAGACGCAGCGCGCGATCGAGGCGGTGTTCCGCATCGAGCAGGCCCGGTTGATCGCCGGCCTGACCCGCATCGTGCGCGATGTCGGGCTCGCCGAGGAGCTGGCGCAGGACGCGCTGGTGGTCGCCCTCAGGCACTGGCCGGAGAGCGGCGTACCGAAGAGCCCGGGGGCGTGGCTCATGCAGACGGCCAAGCGCCGGGCCATCGACTACTTCCGGCATAACAAGATGGCCGCGCGCAAGCTGGAGGCCTTGGGCTACGACCTGCGCGAGATCGAGTCCCGCCCGCCCGACCTCGACAGCGCGCTCGACGACGACGTCGGCGACGACCTGCTCAAGCTGATCTTCACCTCCTGCCATCCGGTCATCTCGCCCGAGGCGCGCGTCGCCCTGACGTTGCGGCTGCTCGGCGGACTCACCACCGACGAGATCGCCCGAGCCTTCCTTGCCGCCGAAGCAACGATCGCCCAGCGCATCGTGCGCGCCAAGAAGAGCCTTGCAGAGGCCGGCCTGCCCTTCGAGGTGCCGCGGGCCGAGGAGCGCGCCGCCCGCCTGGCCTCGGTGCTGGAGGTGATCTACCTGATCTTCAACGAAGGCTACTCGGCGACCGCGGGCGACGACTGGACGCGGCCGCAGCTGTGCGAGGAGGCCATGCGGCTGGGCCGCATCCTTGCCCGGCTCACCCCGGACGAGCCCGAGGTGCACGGCCTCGTGGCGCTCATGGAGCTGCAGGCTTCCCGCCTCAATGCGCGAACCGGTCCGGACGGGGAGCCGGTGCTGCTGCTCGAGCAGAATCGCGGCCTCTGGGACCAGCTGCTGATCGGGCGCGGGCTGGCCGCGCTCGAGCGGGCCGGGCAACTCGGCGGGGCCGGCCCCTATGTCCTCCAGGCCGCGATTGCCGCGTGCCACGCGCGCGCTCGACGCCCCGAAGAGACCGACTGGCAGCGAATCGCCGGGCTCTACGACGCCCTTGCGGCGGCGACGCCGAACCCCGTCGTCGAGCTCAACCGTGCCGTCGCGCATGCAATGGCGTTCGGCCCGCAGCAGGGCCTCGACATCCTCGAGAAGCTGTCCGGGGAGCCCGCGCTCAAGGGCTACCATCTGCTGCCCAGCGTGCGCGGCGACCTGCTGGCGAAGCTGGGCCGCGACGCCGAAGCCAGGCGGGAGTTCGAGCGAGCGGCGGAGCTGACGCGGAATCAGCGCGAGAGGGCACTTCTGCTCGACCGGGCGGCCGCCACTACTGCAAGCTGAGCGTAAACCGGCGCGTACATGTGCAGTGCGCATGTATGCGCATGAATATGGTGGCAGTCCTCCGCCGGTCACGCTATCCGGTCCTCTCCGCCAATGTTATAGAGCGTCTGCCGCAGCAGAAGACTTGAATGGTTCAGCCTGACCGAAGACTGGTCCCGATCGTATCTCTGGACGTGGTGGGGTATTCCCGGCTCGTCGAACGAAATGAACGTCAGACCCTGCGCCTCGTGCAGCGGGTCTACGAGCGGCTTATTGCGCGCACGATCGGGGACGCCGGCGGCAAGGTCTTCAAGACCATGGGCGATGGTCTTCTGGCCGAGTTCAACAGTGTCGTCGCCGCCGTGCAATGGACCGCCCAGCTGCAGCGCGAGATCTATGAGCGCAAGATTCGCGCTCCGGGCGGCGAGCTGTTCCAGGTTCGCGCCGGCATCGTGCTCGCCGATGTGCTCGTCTCCGGCAACGACCTCTACGGCTCGGGCATCAATCTGGCCGTGCGCGTCCAGAGTCATTCGCCGCCGGGCGGCATGTGCATCACCAAGTGGATGTACCAGTACCTCGACGGCACGATCGAGCTGCCCTTCGTCGACATGGGCCCGACCGAGCTCAAGAACATCAGCAAGACGGTCCGCATCTTTACCTGGCACCCGGCCGGGATCGCCCGCCCGCACGGCAGTGCCGAGGCGCCGCCCCCGCCCCCGCCGAGCAACCGGCCATCCGTGGTGGTGCTCCCGTTCGACAACCTCTCGGGCGAAGCGGACCAGAGCTACTTCGCCGATGCGGTGGTCGAGGAGATCACCGCAACGCTCAGCCGGGTAAAGGACTTCTTCGTCATCGCCCGCAACTCGGCCTTCACCTACAAGGGCCGACCCGGCGTCGACATCCGCCAGATCGGCCGGGACCTCGGCGTGCGCTACGTGGTCGAGGGCTCCGTTCGCCGCGTCGGCGAACGGGTGCGCATCACCGCGCAGCTGGTGGAGACCGAGACCGGCAGCCACATCTGGTCCAACAGGATCGACGGGGCGGTGGCGGACCTCTTCGACCTGCAGGACCGCATGGCCGCCGAAGTCGCGAGCGCCATCCAGCCCTCCATCCGGCGCGCCGAGATCGACCGCGCGCGCAAGAAGCGCCCCGACACGCTCGCCGCCTACGACCTCGTGATGCGCGCCTTCCCGCACCTGTGGGCGCACAGCCCGGAGGACAACGCCGAAGCCATCGCGCTGCTGAACCGCGCCTTGCAGCTCGACCCCCACTATGCGCTGCCGGCCGGACTCGCGGCCTGGGCCCATGGCCAGCAGGTCGTCTACAACTGGAGCACGGATTTCGCGAGCGAGCGCCAGGCAGCCCGCAAGCTCATCGAGACGGCCACCCGCACCATCGGCGATGACCCCACGGCGCTGACTGCGCTGGGATCGGCAATGATGATGCTCGGTCAGGACGTGCCGCAGGCGGCGGCGCTGGCAGACCGGGCCCTGAGCCTTGATCCCAATCATGCCTGGGCCTGGATGCGCCGCGGCTGGGGCCAGGTCTATCTCAGCAATCCCGAGGAAGGCATCGCGGCCTTCGAGCGGGCCATGCGGCTTTCGCCGATGGATCCGTTCGCCTTCAACATCCACATCGGCGTCGGGCTCGCGCACTTTGCGGCCGGGCGGCCGCAGCAGGCGATCACCTGGGCGCAGCGCGCCATGTCGGAACGGCCGGGACTGACCTGGCCATACCGCGACCTCGCCGTCTATTTCTCCCATCACGGCGACCTGGCCGCGGCGCGCGATGCACTCGAGCGCTTCCAGCGGCACCATCCGGGCGTCAGCGTCGCCAGCATCGGCGACGGACTGCGCTTCATGTACCCGTCCCTGCTGGCGCGCTACCTGCAGGGCCTCAGCCTCGCCGGCCTCAACTAGGGCGTTACCGGCAATTTTACCAATTGCGTAAAGCCTTCCCACACCGGAGCACGGCATTGTCTGTGCAGTACTGGGGGTTTGCCTTGGATATACGTCTCGAAAAGCGCCTCGCTCCGCGTCGCAACACGATGATCGAGGCCACTGTCATATACGACGGAGGGCGGTCGCGCGCCCGCTGCATCATCCGCAACCTGTCCGATACCGGCGCCAAGCTGGAACTCGCTTCGGTCACCAACATCCCGCGCACCTTCGACCTCGTCGTCGGCAAGGTCCGTCCGCAGCCGTGCCAGGTGATGTGGCGCGCCGTCCGCGAGATCGGCGTGCAGTTCCTGGGCACCCCGTCCACGCTCTGAACCGGCCCTGAACGCGCAGTTCTGGATCGGTTCAACCAGCCCTTCCTAATAGACCGCCCATCAACGGCGGGCGCAACGCCCGCCTGGGTTTTCCGCAGTCTCGCGGAACAAACGTCTATCAGGAGTGGACAATGAAGAATATCGTTACCCTGGCGCTCGTCGCTGCCTCGCTCGTGGCTTTCCCGGTCGCGACCCCCGCTTTCGCCATCGACAAGAGCATCTCGCCCCATTGCGGTCCTGATGCCCCCGAGAGCTTCAGGCGCCCCGGCGGCTACTGCGACCAGATCGGCTCGAACAAGTCGCTCAACGACGGCACCGAGTGCGACTACTTCTACGTCAGCAAGATCGCGCTGAAGTTCGACGCCGAGTTCCAGCTCGCGGCCTCGCCCTGCGATTACTACTACCTGCCGTGGGGCCCGCTGCCGACCAGCACCTGATGCCGGCGGGGAAAGCGGCTTGGGGTCGCTTTCCCACCGTTCAAGTCCGGTTCAGCCGGGCCCACCCAAGGTGACGTCCTGTTTCGGGGATCAGTCATGAGGCATGCATTCTTCATCGCCGGCGAGCGCGTGGTGCACATCGCCAACGCATCCGGCGCCGGATTCCAGTACCGGGCCCAGGCTCACATCCTGCCGCCGCAGGTCCAGGCCGGACCGTTCCAGCACGAGCTGGCGGAGACGGTGCTGTTCGTCTCGGAGGGGACCATCGAGGTCATGATCAATGGCGCCACCGCCTATGTGACCGCCGGCTCCCACTTCCGGGTCCCGGCCCGCACCACATTTGGCTACCGCAACGTCGGCGATGATCCGGCCCATGTGCTCTGCCGCACGGCCCCGGCCGCGCCGGCCCGCGACGGAATCACCATCACGGTGCAATCGACCGCCGCGTAGGACGCTGCGGCATCGGACCACGAAAGGGCGGCCCTCGGGTCGCCCTTCTTTTTGTCCGTCCGCAAGTCATAAGTCATATGATGAATCTGAACTGCAGTTGAATGTGCGGTTCCTCCATCGTTCAGCGCGCCGCCCCTAAGCAATGGACGCGCCGCCGGGTGGTCCTGCCGGCGCAAGGCCGGACGGACGCCGGCCAGATCAGGAGAGAACCATGAAGAAGATCCTTGCCGTCGCCATGCTGGTCGCCTCAGCCGCCGTCATGCCTGTGGCGACGCCCGCCTTCGCCAGCACTCCGAACGACCGCCTGTGCGGTCCGGACGGCCCCGAGGCCTACAAGCGTCCCGGCGGCTATTGCGAGCAGATCGGCAAGAAGGGCTCGCTCAACGAGAGCACCGACTGCGACATCGATATCGCGCCGCTGGCAATGGTCGCCGGCGACAGGATGCTTGTCGCCTACGACTGCTACGCGCTGAAGCGCATGGTCAGCTAGCCGCGCATGCAGAAGGGGCCGCATCGCTGCGGCCCCTTTCATTCGGTCAGGCGGCGGCCTTCTGCTTCAGGTCCGGCGGAACCGCCTCGGCCATCAGTTCGACGATGGCATCGGTCGCCGGCATCACCTTCTGGCCCTCGGTGCCGAGCCTGCGGACCGATACGGTGCCTTCCTCGGCCTCGCGCTTGCCCACCACGAACATCAGCGGCACCTTCTGCACCGAGTGCTCGCGGACCTTGTAGTTGATCTTCTCGTTGCGCGTGTCGAGTTCGGCGCGGATGCCGCCGGCCTTGAGCTGGTCGACCAGCTTGCGGGCATAGTCGTCGGCTTCCGAGACGATGGTGGCGACCACGACCTGCGTCGGCGCCAGCCACATCGGCATCTTGCCGGCATGGTGCTCGATCAGCATGCCGATGAAGCGCTCGAGCGAGCCCAGGATCGCGCGGTGCAGCATCACGGCGTACTTCTTGGTGCCGTCCTCGGCGACGTACATGGCGCCAAGCCGCTCCGGCAGCACGTAGTCGAGCTGCAGCGTGCCGACCTGCCAGGAACGGCCGATGGCGTCCTTGAGGTGGAACTCCAGCTTGGGCGCATAGAAGGCGCCCTCGCCCTCGGCGATGACGAAGTCGTAGCCGGTGGCTCGCAGCGCGTCGCCCAGCGCCTTTTCGGCCGCGTCCCAGCGCTCGATCGTGCCGCCGAACTTCTCCGGCCGGGTTGCGAGCTTGATCACCACGTTCTCGAAGCCCATGTCGCCGTACACCGAATACAGCAGGTGGACGAAACGCTCGGTCTCGGCCTGGATCTGCTCCTCGGTGCAGAAGATGTGGGCATCGTCCTGCGTCATCTGGCGGACGCGCAGCAGGCCGTGCAGGGCGCCGTGCGCCTCGTTGCGGTGGCAGCAGCCGAATTCCGCCATGCGCAGAGGCAGGTCGCGGTAGGACTTGATGCCCTGGTTGAAGATCTGGATGTGCGCCGGGCAGTTCAT
>JAEYZJ010000345.1 GCA_023430705.1 Pseudomonadota bacterium
GGCGAGGACAGCCTGCTGTCCATCGTCCAGATGCCGCCCGGCATTCCGGTCGGCACCCTCGCCATCGGCCGCGCCGGCGCCATCAATGCGGCACTGCTCGCCGCCGCCATCCTGGCCCTCTCCGATCCCGAGGTCGCCGCGGCGCTGGACGAGTTCCGCGCCGACCAGACCGCTTCCATCCCCGAGTTTCCATCCGACGATGTCTGACGTGACCCCGCTGCCCCAGGGCAGCACCATCGGAATCCTGGGCGGCGGCCAGCTTGGCCGCATGCTCGCCCTGGCCGCCGCGCGCCTCGGGATGAAGACCCATATCTTCTGCCCCGATCCCAACAGCCCGGCCTTCGACGTGACGCCGCGCAGCACCGTCGCCTCCTACGACGATGAAGCAGCGCTGTCCCGCTTCGCCGCCGACGTTGACGTGATCACCTACGAGTTCGAGAACGTCCCGGCGCGCACTGCCGCATTCCTGCAGAGCTTCAAGCCCCTGCGGCCGGGCGCCAACGCGCTCGCCGTGGCGCAGGACCGGCTGGCCGAGAAGGCCTTCCTCACCATCAACCGCATCCCGGTCGCCCCCTTCGCCGCCATCGCCGACCTGGACCGGCTCGAGGCCGAGCTCGCCGAACTCGGCACGCCCGCCGTGCTGAAGACCACGCGCCTCGGCTATGACGGCAAGGGCCAGCGCATCGTCCACAACATGGAGGACGCGGCGCTCGCCTGGGAACTGCTCAGCCCCCGGCCGCTGGTGCTCGAGGCCTTCATCGAGTTCGACAAGGAAATCTCGGTCGTCGTCGCCCGCAATGCCGCCGGCGAAGTCGCGGCCTTCGAGCCGGCCGAGAACGTCCACCGCGACCACATCCTCAAGACCAGCACGGTTCCCGCCGACATTTCCGCAAAGACCGCGCGCAAGGCGGTGGAGCTCGCGGGCAGCATCGCCACCGCGCTCGACTATATCGGCGTGCTCGGCGTCGAGTTCTTCGTGCTGCCGGGCGGCAAGCTGCTCGTCAACGAGATCGCGCCGCGCGTCCATAATTCCGGCCACTGGACCGAGGCGGTGGCCATCACCGACCAGTTCGAGCAGCACATCCGCGCCATCGCCGGCTGGCCGCTGGGTGACCCGAGCCGCATGGCGGACGTGGTGATGGAGAACCTCATCGGCGACGAGATCGCCACCATCCCGCACGGGCTCGGAGAGGGCCTGCGCCCGCATGCCTATGGCAAGGCCGAGTCGCGCAAGGGTCGCAAAATGGGTCACATCAACCGCGTATTGGTGAAAAAGCGCGCAAGATGAGCGTTTTCCGGTATTTGACGGTGTGGACAAGCCTGGCCGATTGGCCTATATAGCCGCCCACGAATGGACTGGGTCCCCCGGTCGGCGTTCCTTTGGGGCGCTTTCATCAGACAACCTGAGATCACGAAGGGCAGATTCGCTTGCAAGTAGTTGTTCGCGATAACAATGTGGATCAGGCGCTCCGCGCCCTGAAGAAGAAGCTCCAGCGTGAAGGCGTCTTCCGCGAGATGAAGCTTCGGAACTACTACGAGAAGCCCTCCGAGAAGAAGGCCCGCCAGAAGGCCGAAGCCGTGCGCCGCGCGCGCAAGCTGGCCCGCAAGCGCGCCCAGCGCGAAGGCGGCCTGCCGTCGCCGGCCGTTGCCGCCCGGTCGGCCCGGCCATAGGATTCGGAAGCCCCCGCGGCTTTCGTTCAGAATAGGTTCAGGAACGCCGCCTCAAAAGGGCGGCGTTCTTTTTCGTGCCGCGGATTGGCGTAACGTCGTGCAACGACAACCCTTTTCGCCGCTCGCGGCAGCGGATAATGTCTGGCTGTGAGGGCCGCTTGAAAGCGTCAACATTGGGGGAATCCATCATGAAGAGACTACTCGCCACCGTGGCTGCTGCCGCGATGCTGATGACGGCGGGCGCCGCGCAGGCTGCCACGCAGGTCAAGGTCGGCGTCCTGAGTTGCTCGGTCGATCCCGGCATCGGCTTCATCATCGCCTCGAGCAAGGACATGACCTGCAAGTTCAAGCGGGACGGTCACAAGGCCGAGACCTACTACGGCAACATCAGCAAGCTCGGCCTCGACATCGGCGTCACCGGCCGCACCGAGATTGTCTGGCTGGTCTTCTCTGCCTCCTCGACCAGCTACGGCCCGGGCTCTCTCGCCGGCACCTATGTCGGCGGCTCGGCGGAAGCGACGTTTGGCGTCGGCCTCGGCGGCAATTTCCTCGTCGGCGGCTCGAGGAAGGGCTACGCGCTGCAGCCCTGGTCCATCCAGGGCCAGGTCGGCCTCAACTACTCGGTCGCCTTCTCGGGCCTGACCCTCTCGCAGTAACCGCAGTACGACCATTCCGGAACGCCGGTCCGCAAGGGCCGGTGTTTCGCCGTTCAGGCCCCGCCGCGCCGTCCTGTCCGGCCCTAGTTCGCCTCATGCCGGGCGAAAAAGGCCCTGGCCCGATCCCACAGGCCGCGGGCCCAGAGGTTGCCGTGGTCGCCGCCCGGCTCGATCCAGAGCCCGTCCGGGTTCGGCGCCAGCGCGTAGAGCCGCTTGCCGTGCGCCACGGCGATCGTGGTGTCGTCGGTGCCATGCGCCACGAACACTGGTTCGCTCACGCCGGCGATCCACGTGTCGACCGGGAACTGGTCGAACATCAGCAGCCCCACGGGCAGGAACCAGTAGCGATCCATGCCCACCGACACGGCCGAGTCGAACGGCGTCTCGAGGAACAGCGCCTCCGCCTCGCGCTGCCTGGCCACCCAGGTGGCGGGGCCCGAGCCGAGCGAGCGCCCCCATAGGACGATCGGGAAGCCCCTGCCCTTCGCCCAGTCGTAGGCAGCGAGCCCGTCGGCAAGGATGTTCTTCTCGCTGATCTCGCCCGGCGAGCCGGGAAAGCCGCGATAATCGAAGGCGACGAAGCCGTAGCCATCGGCGACGAAGGCCTCGTAGCGCTCATGCTCGCGCGAAAAGCTCTGCGCATTGCCGCGGAAATAGAGGATCAGCGGCTTGCCCGGCTGCGGCGGCTCGTACCATGCCGCGAGCGGCGAGCCGTCGTCGGTCGGGATCGAGACCAGTTCGGCCTTGTCCAGCTTGGTCTCGCCGAGATCGAACAACCGGCCGGAGCGGTCGTACTGGAAGTCGCGCTGCATGAAGTACATCACGCCCAGCACCAGCACATAGGCCAATGCAAAGACCGCAAGCAGGCCGATCGTGATTCGCCTGAGCCACTTCATGGGGAGCCCTCCGCCCTGATCTGATGCCACGCGCCGCGCGGCGGAGGCAAGCTCAGCCGGAGGCGGCCTCCAGCTTGGCCGGATCGAGCGCATACTCGAAGGCCCGCTCGAACATCTCCTGCGGCTGGCACCCCGAGAGCGCGAACTTGTTGTCAAACACGAAGAACGGCACGCCCTGGATGCCCTGCTGTGCTGCGGCGATCGCCTGCTGGTGGGTGATCGCGAGCTCGCGCTCGTCGCGCACCGCCGCCAGCGCTTCATCCCGGGTGAAGCCGTGCTTTTCCGCGATTCCGGCGAGCACGTCGTCGTCGTTGATCAGCTGGTGGTCCATGAAGTAGGCCCATGCAATGGCGTTGGCGAGCGCATGCTGCGTTCCCTTGGCCTTTGCGAGCCGCACCAGCGTGTGTCCCTTGCGAGTCGGGAACGAGCGCGGCTGCTTGCTCAGGTCGAGCGCGATTCCGGACTTGCGCGCCTCGCTCTCCACCCGCTCCCACATCTCGTTGGGGTCGCGCCCATACTTCTCGCGCAGCATGTCGGCGACCACCACGCCTTCCTCGGGCGTGGTGGGATCGAGATAGAACGGGTGGTTCTCGACCTCGACCACGACGTCATCGGGCAGCGCCGCGATCGCCCGGTCCAGCCGCTCGGCACCGACAAGGCACCAGGGGCAGACGGTGTCCGTGAACAGGTCGATCTTGATCGTGCGGGCCATCGTTCATCCTTTGCTTTTGAACCGACAGATGGCGGCTCGCCGCGGCCCGCGCAAGCACGCACACAGAGGTGACCTGCATCCGGCTCAGTCGGCGCGGCCGGCCCCGTGCCGCAGCCCGTCGACCAGCAGAGCGACCATGCGGCGGGCCTGCTCCATGTCGAAATGCGCCATGCTGGCCGCGGCGTTGAGCATTTCGCCTGGATCGATGTCGCCCCGCATCTCGCCTGCGGCAGCGGCTGCATCGAGCAGCGACTGCAGCGCGGGCAGGAAGCGCTGCTGGGGTGGCGGCATCCCCTGGTGAGGGAACTCCGGTCTGCGAAAACAAAAGGCCCGCCGAGGCGGGCCTTTTCAGTTGCTGCAATTGGGCTCAGTGCCCGAGCGCCTTGACGATGTCCTCGGTGACCTTCTTGGCGTCGCCGAACAGCATCATGGTGTTGTCACGGAAGAACAGC
>JAEYZJ010000044.1 GCA_023430705.1 Pseudomonadota bacterium
CGCGAGTAGATGAACGGCTTGAACAGCTCGAGCGCCATCTTCTTGGGCAGGCCGCACTGGTGCAGTTTCAGCTCCGGACCCACGGTGATCACCGAACGGCCGGAATAGTCGACGCGCTTGCCGAGCAGGTTCTGGCGGAACCGGCCCTGCTTGCCCTTGAGCATGTCGCTGAGCGACTTCAGCGGACGCTTGTTCGCACCGGTGATGGTGCGGCCACGGCGGCCGTTGTCGAACAGCGCATCCACCGCTTCCTGAAGCATGCGCTTCTCGTTGCGGATGATGATGTCCGGCGCGCGAAGCTCGATCAGGCGCTTCAGGCGGTTGTTACGGTTGATGACGCGACGGTAGAGGTCGTTGAGGTCGGACGTCGCGAAGCGGCCGCCGTCCAGCGGGACGAGCGGGCGAAGCTCGGGCGGAATGACCGGGATGACGGTCATGATCATCCACTCGGGCTTGTTGCCCGAGACGATGAACTGCTCGACGATCTTCAGGCGCTTGGCCAGCTTCTTGGGCTTCAGCTCGGTGGTCGCCTCGGCGATCTCGACGCGGAGGTCCGCGGCGATCTTCTCGAGGTCGAGCGACAGCAGCATGTCGCGGATGGCCTCAGCGCCGATCTTGGCGGTGAAGGCGTCCGCGCCGTACTGGTCCTGGGAGTCGAGATACTGCTCCTCGGTCACCAGCTCGTTCACGCTGAACGGGGTCAGGCCCGGGTCCAGCACGACGTACTGCTCGAAATAGAGGATGCGCTCGATGTCCTTGAGGGTCATGTCGAGCAGCAGCGCGATGCGGCTCGGCAGCGACTTCAGGAACCAGATGTGGGCGACCGGCGCGGCCAGCTCGATATGGCCCATGCGCTCGCGGCGGACGCGGCTGAGGGTCACTTCGACGCCGCACTTCTCGCAGATCACGCCCTTGAACTTCATGCGCTTGTACTTGCCGCACAGGCACTCGTAGTCCTTCACGGGCCCGAAGATGCGCGCGCAGAACAGGCCGTCGCGCTCGGGCTTGAACGTACGGTAGTTGATCGTCTCCGGCTTCTTGATCTCGCCGTAGGACCAGCTGAGGATCTTCTCCGGGCTCGCGATCGAGATTTTCATCTGATCGAACATCTGCACGGGGACCTGCGGATTGAACGGGTCCATGACGTGGTGATGAGTGGTCATCAGTATTTAGCTCCTCTGATCGGCGGCTCCGGGTCTCAGGCCCGGAGCGCACCGAAGTGGTGTTGGGGTGAACGTGGCAGCCTTATTCCGCCGCGTTCTGAGGAGGTGCGATCTGGTTATCGGCGGGGCCGCCCTGCGGCAGCACATCGCCTTCAAACGTATCCAGCTCGACATTGAGGCCCAGCGACCGGATTTCCTTGACGAGAACGTTGAAGCTCTCGGGGATGCCCGCCTCGAAGGTGTCGTCGCCACGGACGATTGCCTCGTAGACCTTGGTACGACCCGCCACGTCGTCCGACTTGATGGTCAGCATTTCCTGCAGCGTGTACGCCGCGCCGTAGGCCTCGAGCGCCCACACTTCCATTTCACCGAAGCGCTGGCCGCCGAACTGCGCCTTGCCGCCCAGCGGCTGCTGGGTAACGAGCGAGTACGGACCGATCGAACGGGCGTGGATCTTGTCGTCCACGAGGTGGTGGAGCTTCAGCATGTAGATGTAGCCCACGGTCACCTGGCGGTCGAACTGCTCGCCGGTGCGGCCGTCGAATACGCTGGACTGGCCGGAGGTCTTGAGACCGGCGCGGTTCAGCATGTCGACGATGTCGCTTTCCTTGGCGCCGTCGAACACCGGAGTGGCGATCGGCACGCCCTTGGACAGGTGCTCCCCGAGACGGGCGATCGAGTCGTCGTCGAGGTCCGACACGTAGTCGTCGCCCTCGTACAGCGCGCTGATCTCCTTCTTGAGGGGCGTCAGATCACCGTTCCGCTGGTAGATCTTGACCATGTCGTCGATCTTCTTGCCCACACCACGGCATGCCCAGCCCAGGTGCGTCTCGAGGATCTGGCCCACGTTCATGCGCGACGGCACGCCGAGCGGGTTCAGCACGATGTCCACATGCGTACCGTCTTCGAGGTACGGCATGTCTTCGATCGGCACGATACGCGAAACCACGCCCTTGTTGCCGTGACGGCCGGCCATCTTGTCGCCCGGCTGGATCTTGCGCTTGGTCGCGACGAAGACCTTGACCATCTTCATCACGCCCGGCGGAAGTTCGTCACCGCGCTGGAGCTTGTCGACCTTGTCGATGAAGCGCTGCTCGAGCAGCTTGCGGCTCTCCTCGTACTGGGCGTGGAGGGCCTCCATCTCGGCCATGACCTTGTCGTCGTCGAGGGCGAACTGCCACCACTTCGACCGCGGCTGGCCATCGAAGGTCGCATCGTTCAGCTTGGTGCCCGGCACATAGCCCTTCGGGCCGGCCGTGGCGGTCTTGCCGAACAGCATCTCCTTGAGACGGGCATAGACGTTGCGGTCGAGGATCGACTGCTCGTCGTCGCGGTCCTTGGCCAGGCGCTCGATTTCCTCGCGCTCGATCGCCATGGCACGCTCGTCCTTGTCGATGCCGTGGCGGTTGAACACGCGCACCTCGACGACAGTACCGGCGTCGCCCGGGGGCACCCGGAGCGAGGTATCGCGGACGTCGGACGCCTTCTCGCCGAAGATGGCGCGGAGGAGCTTCTCTTCCGGCGTCATCGGGCTTTCGCCCTTCGGCGTGATCTTGCCCACGAGGATGTCACCGGCAGCCACTTCGGCACCGATATGCACGATACCGGCTTCGTCGAGGTTCCGCAGCGCCTCTTCCGAGACGTTCGGGATATCGCGGGTGATTTCCTCGGGCCCGAGCTTGGTGTCGCGGGCCATGACTTCGTATTCCTCGATGTGGATCGAGGTGAACACGTCCTGCATGGCGATCTTCTCGCTGAGCAGGATCGAGTCTTCGAAGTTGTAGCCGTTCCACGGCATGAACGCGACGAGCACGTTCCGGCCCAGGGCCAGGTCGCCCAGTTCGGTCGAGGGACCATCTGCAACGATGTCGCCGGCCTCGACGTGGTCGCCAACCACCACCAGCGGACGCTGGTTGATGCAGGTCGACTGGTTCGAGCGCTGGAACTTCATCAGGTTGTAGATGTCGACGCCCGGCTTGCCGGGATCGGTCTCTTCCGTCGCGCGGATGACGATACGGGTCGCATCCACCTGGTCGACGATGCCCTTGCGCTTGGCGACGATCGCGGCGCCCGAGTCACGGGCGACGACCGACTCCATGCCGGTGCCCACGAACGGGGCCTCGGCACGCAGCAGCGGCACGGCCTGGCGCTGCATGTTCGAACCCATGAGCGCGCGGTTGGCGTCGTCGTTCTCGAGGAACGGGATGAGCGCCGCGGCCACGGACACGATCTGCTTGGGCGACACGTCCATCAGGTCGATGGTCTCTTTCGGCGTCAGCCCGTTGTCGCCGGCGTGGCGGGCAACGATCAGGTCGTTCCTGAACTCGCGCTCGTCGGTCAGCTCGGCATTGGCCTGCGCCACGTAGTGCTTGGCCTCTTCCATGGCCGACAGGTAGACGACCTCGTCGGTCACCTTGCCTTCCACGACCTTGCGGTACGGCGTCTCGATGAAGCCGTACTTGTTGACGCGGGCGAAGGTGGCCAGCGAGTTGATCAGGCCGATGTTCGGGCCTTCCGGCGTCTCGATCGGGCAGATGCGGCCGTAGTGGGTCGGATGCACGTCACGGACTTCGAAGCCGGCGCGCTCGCGCGTCAGGCCGCCAGGCCCGAGCGCCGAGAGACGACGCTTGTGCGTGATCTCGCTGAGCGGGTTGGTCTGGTCCATGAACTGGCTGAGCTGGCTCGAACCGAAGAACTCGCGCACCGCTGCCGCTGCCGGCTTGGCGTTGATCAGGTCCTGCGGCATGACGGTGTCGATCTCGACCGACGACATGCGCTCCTTGATCGCGCGCTCCATGCGGAGCAGCCCGAGCCGGTAGTGGTTCTCCATGA
>JAEYZJ010000231.1 GCA_023430705.1 Pseudomonadota bacterium
CTTCTTCTCTTCGGCGACCTTCGCTGCCGCAGCTTCCTCGGCCTGCTTCTTCTCTTCGGCGGCCGCCGCCTCGGCGGCCTGCCTTTCCTCCTCGGCGGCCCGCTTTTCCTCCTCGGCCTTCGCCGTCGCCGCGGCTTCGGCCGCCTTGCGCTCTTCCTCGGCCCTGGCCGCGTTCGCCGCGTCCGCCTCCGCCTGGGCGGCAGCCGCTGCCTGCGCCGCGGCATCGGCGGCGGCCGGATCAGTGGCCGGCGCCGGGGTCGTGACGGGCGTGGCGTCGCCCTGCGCGGGCGGTGGCGGCGGAGACGAATTGTTGTCGCAGGCGGCCAGCAGCAGGGCCAGCGACAGGCTCATGGGCAGGGCGAGAAGGCGAAGTCGTTCCATGACAGTTCCCTCATCACAAGTCGGGCCCGCGCCTCGAATGGTCAGGCCCCGGTCACCGTGACAATCACGTTCACGGTCGCGGCGACGATCACCGTATTGAACAGGAAGGAATACACCCCGTGCAACGTCACGCGCCGGCGCATGACCTGCGACGTGACGGCCACATCCGCCACCTGGGCCGTCATTCCGATCACATAGGAGAAATAGAGGAAGTCATACCCGTCCGGCTTGCCCCCGCCCGGGAACTCCAGCCCGCCGCGCACGCTGACCTTCCTGCCGGGATCGACATCCACGTAATACTCGTGCGCGTAGTGGAGCGCCGCCATGGTGTGGACGGTGAACCAGCCGAGCAGCACCGATACGACGCTGAGCCCGATGGCCAGCATGTCGCCCCCGCTGTCGTTCAGCGACAGGAACAGCGAGCCCATCGCCACGGCCACCACCGTCGCCGTCACGCCGAAGATCGCCGCCATCGGTGAATCGGCATCGTCCGGCCGTTGCGTCAGGTAGTCGGCGCTGAGCACGGGAAGCTCGAGGAACGCCATGGCGAGGTAGGTCGCGAACAGCACGTTGGCGCCGATCCCCACCGCGTAGGCCGGAACCAGGGGCACGCAGATCGCCGCGGCAGCGGCTCCCGCGACCGCCGCCACGACAAAGGCGATGTGCCTCGGCAGCCTGGCGCTGAGGGCCCCTAGCCTACGCCGCTTGGACACACGCGCCTCCGGAATCACCCATCAACCGTCGTTCCACGGACGATGGCACATCCCGGCGGTCGCCGCATCCCCGCGGCGCTCCGGCGAGGGGCCGTGTCGCTCAGCCCTGCCCTGTCCCCTTGCTGAGTTCGATCGCCTTGCGCCGGGCGATGTCGAGATACTCGGTCGGCACCGCGTTGCTCGGCTGCCAGATGATCTCCCGCAGCTTGTCGAGCGGCAGCTTGGGGTTGCGGTGCTCGTCGTAGAGCCCGTTCTTTTCCTGCTGGGTGTCGGTGATCTGGGTGTAGCAGAACCCGGCAAGTTCGGGGCTCGCGTAGATGGCGCCGAAAAGCTCCCGGAGGATGGCGAGGTATTCTTCCTCCGACCCCACCGTGGCGTACCCCATCCAGTTCTCCCCCGCCGCCGGATGGAAGGAGATGCCGCCGAACTCGGTCAGCATGACCGGCTGCTCCCGCTCGTCCGCGATCAGCCGCTGCCGCTTGCGGTTGGGCTTGAACGCGCCGAGCGTGGCCGCAATCGCCTCCCCGCTGCCGAAACGGTCGGTCAGCTGGCTGCCGTGCTGGGTATAGTCGTGGATCCCGATGATGTCGGAATAGGTGTGCTCCCAGCCCTCGTTCGAGATCACCGGCCGGGTCGGATCGAGCGCCCTCGTGAGATGGTAGAGCGCGGAGGCATAGGCCTGCTGCGCCGGGCTGCACGCGATATCCTCGACGCCCCAGCTCTCGTTGATCGGCACCCAGGTCACGATGCACGGGTTCGAGCGATCCCGGTCGACCGCGCTCAGCCATTCGCGCGTCAGCCGGTCCACCGCGGCGGCGCTGAACTCGTAGGCATTGGCCATCTCGCCCCAGACCAGCAGCCCCAGGTGGTCGGCCCAGTAGAGGAAGCGCGGGTCCTCGATCTTCTGGTGGATGCGGCAGGCGTTGAAGCCCAGCGCCTTGATCAGTTCCACTTCCCTGCGCAGCGCGTCGGCGCTGGGCGCCGCGAGGTGCGACTGCGGCCAGAACCCCTGCTCCAGCACCGAGCGCACGAAATACGGCCGATCGTTGAGCAGGAACCGTCCGCCGCCGATCCCGGCGCTGCGGAACCCGAAATAGCTCTGCACGGTATCGACGGGCTCGCCCGTCTCCGACAGCAGCGCCGCGCCCACGCCGATGATGTTGGGCGTCTCCGGCGACCAGTGGAGATCGCCGCGCTGCTGGCCGTTCCTCGCCCGCGGGATGCTGATGCTGCTCTCGAGGCGGTCGCCGTTGACCAGCACCTGCTGCACCGCGAGGATCTCCTCGCCCTTGCGCAGCGTCACCGACAGCCAGCCCTGGTGGCCCTGGTTGAGGCGCGCCTCGACCGTCACCGCGTTGCGCGTCAGGTCCGGCGTCAGGTGGAAGCTCGTGATGTAGGTGTCGGGCACCGGCTCCAGCCACACCGGCTGCCAGATCCCGGTCGTCCGGTCGTACCAGATGGAGTGCGGCGTCGGCTCCCAGTCCTGCTTGCCGCGCGGCATGGTGCCGTCGAGCGGCCGGTCCTCGGCCCGCACCACGACCACCTGCTCGCCCTCGGCGAGGGCTCCGGTGATGTCGGCCGAGAACGGCGTATGCCCGCCCTCGTGCGTCGCGACCAGTTGTCCGTTGACCCACACCCTCGCGCTGTAGTCCACCGCGCCGAAATGGAGGATCAGCCGTTCGCCCGCCTGCTGCACCGCCGCAAAGCTGCGCCGGTACCACACCACCGGGTGATAGCCCTTGTCGTTGATGCCCGACAGTTCGCTCTCGGGCGGAAACGGCACCTCGATCCGGCGCTCGAACCGCTCGGGCCGATCGAACCATCGTTCCCCGAGCCCGGCGTTCTCGTCGTCATAGGCAAACTCCCACGTGCCACACAGGTCGAACCAGCGTTCGCGCGTGAGCCGCGGACGCGGATGCAGAATATCGGACATGTTCCCCTCGGTTCCTCCGGCCGCCCCCCAACAGAGTCGCGGCCCCGTCACTGATGTAACTGCCAACGCAGCCCAAATCACAAGGGTAAATCCAACGTCCGCAGAGACGCGGCGCAATGGCTGAAGTTTCGGGGAAAGGACGTCTTGCGCCAGGCGGGGGAATGGTGCCGGCAGCAGGATTTGAACCCGCGACCCACTGATTACAAATCAGTTGCTCTACCAACTGAGCTATACCGGCCCGGGCGGGTCGATAGCACCCGGGCAGGCGGGGTGCAAGCTCTGGAGGTCCCCCACGCGCCGGCTGCGCTTCAGGGGCCCGCGGCGCGCTTCTTCCAGCGCTTCAGGACCATCTCGCGCTTGAGCCGCGACAGCCGGTCGAGGAAGAAGATGCCGTTCACCTGGTCGATCTCGTGCTGGGCGATCCGCGCCGGCAGGCCCTCGAATCGTTCCGTCCGCCGCGCGCCTGTCTCATCGTCCCAGGCGATGTCCGCCCAGCTCGCGCGGCTGATCTCCACCTCGACGCCCGGCATCGAGACCGAGCCTTCGGTGCCGGTTGCCGTCGCCTCGCCGAGAGCGGTGACCTCCGGGTTGTAGAGCACGAGATAACTGCGCTTGCCCGGATCGGCCTCCGTGCTGATCACCGCCACCGGCGCCACCGCGCCGATATGCACCGCTGCCAGTCCGTAGGCGTTTGCGGCCTTGGCCGCCTCGAGCAGGCGCTGGCCGACGGCGCGCAGGCCGTCGTCCACTTCGCGAGGGTCCGCCCGCCGGCTCAGCCGGGCATCGGGGTAAGAGACCAGCACCTAGGAGGCCCGTCGCGGTGCGGAGCAAGGGCGGCCCACTAGAACAGCCCGCCGCGTCCGAGGTTCATGTCCATCCCGGCAGGGTCCTGCCCCTGCTGGATCGCCTGGAAGGCGTTGGAGTCGACGCCGATCACCGACGTCACGAGATTGGGGCCGGTGCCCGGCTTGAAGGCCTCATAGATGGCGCGGTCACCCCCGTTGGCCTTCACCCCCGTCGAGGCCTCGATCCAGACCTGCGCCATGCCGCTGGGCATGTTGAAGGGCGTCGGCGGCTTGCCCTTCAGCGCATCCGCCATGAACTCGGTGAAGATCGGCACGGCCATTTCGCCGCCGGTCGACTGCCGGCCCATGTTGCGCGGCGTGTCGAACCCGACATAGACGCCCACGGCCAGCTCCGGCGTGAAGCCGATGAACCAGGCATCCTTGTAGTCGTTCGAGGTGCCGGTCTTGCCGGCGACCGGCCGGTTCAGCGCGCGCGCTGCCGTGCCGGTGCCGCGCTGCACCACGCCTTCCATCATCGAGGTGATCTGGTAGGCGGTCATCGGGTCGAGCACCTGCTCGCGATTGTCGATGATCAGGGGTTCGCCCTGCCCGTTCCAGCCGTTGGCGACGCACCCGTCGCAGATGCGCTCGTCATGCCGGTAGATGGTCTTGCCATAGCGGTCCTGGATGCGGTCGATCAGCGTCGGCACGATCTTGCGGCCGCCATTGGCGATCGTCGCATAGGCGGCTGTCATCCGCATGTCGGTCGTCTCGCCCGCGCCCAGGGCCATCGCCAGCACCGGGTTCAGGTCGTCGTAGATGCCGAACATCTTGGCGTAGTCGGAAATGAGCGGCATGCCCAGGTCCTGGGCCAGCCGCACCGTCATGACGTTCCGGCTCTTCTCGATGCCGACGCGCAGCGTCTGCGGGCCATAGAAGTTCTGCGCGTAGTTCTCGGGCCGCCACACCGAGCCGTCGGCGTTCACCACCTCGATCGGCGCGTCAAGCACCACCGATGCCGGGGTGTAGCCGTTGTCGAGCGCCGCCGAATAGACGATCGGCTTGAACGACGAACCAGGCTGCCGCATCGCCTGCGTCGCCCGGTTGAACTCGGATTCGGCGTAGGAGAAGCCGCCCACCATTGCCAGCACGCGACCCGTCCGCGGGTCCATGGCGACGAGCGCGCCCTCGAGTTCGGGCACCTGCTGCAGGGTGAACGCGCCATCCTTGCCGTCCACCGGCGAGACGTAGATCACGTCCCCCGGCTTGAGGATCGAGCCCAGCTTCTGGCTCACCCACTTGACGTCCGGGCCCGAGAGCGTCCCCGTCCGGCGCTCGGCCACGATCTTGCCGTCGACGTCAGTGCCCGGGCGCAGCCCGAGCCGCGCCTCGTTCGCTCCCACCTCCAGCACCACGGCAAGCTGCCATTCGGGCACGTCGCTGAGCGGCTTTACCGCGTTGACGGCCTCGCCCCAGTCGCCGGAAATGTCCACCGACGCGACGGGCCCGCGGAAGCCCTCGCCGTGGTCATAGCGGATCAGCCCGTCCATCAGCGCCTTGCGGGCATATTCCTGCAGGTGCGGATCGAGCGTCGTCCGCACGCTGAGGCCGCCGCCATAGAGCTCGGCCTCGCCGTAGAGCTTGCCGAGCTGGCGGCGCACTTCCTCGGTGAAATACTCGGCCGAGTAGAGCTGGCTGCCCGAACTGCGCGGCTTGACGTTCAGCGGCTCGGCCTTGACCGCCTTGGCCTCGTCCGGCGTCACGTAGCCGTTCTCGACCATGCGGTCGATCACCCAGTTCCGGCGGTCGATCGCCGCCTGGGTGCGCCGGAACGGATGATAGTTGTTCGGCCCCTTGGGCAGGGCCGCCAGATAGGCGGCCTCGCTCAGCGTCAGCTCGTAGAGCGCCTTGTCGAAATAGTTGAGCGCCGCCGCCGCCACCCCGTAGGAGTTGAGGCCCAGGAAGATCTCGTTGAGGTAGAGCTCGAGGATCTTGTTCTTGGAGAACGTCGACTCGATCCTCAGCGCGAGGATCGCTTCCTGGATCTTGCGGTCCCAGGTCTGCTCGGAGGTGAGCAGGAAGTTCTTGGCCACCTGCTGGGTGATGGTCGAACCACCGCCCTGGATCGAGTCGTTGCCGTCGATGCGCGCCAGGATGTTGTCGCGCAGCGCACGGACCACGCCGTCGACCGCAATGCCCGAGTGCTTGTAGAAGTCCTTGTCCTCGGCCGAGATGAAGGCGTTGATGATCAGGGGCGGGATCGTCTCCACCGGCTGGAACAGCCGGCGCTCCCGCGCGTATTCGGCGAGGAGCGTGCCGTCCGCCGCATGCACGCGCGTCGTCACCGGCGGCTGGTAGTCCTTCAGCACCGTATAGTCGGGCAGCGCCGAGTTGAGCTGGTTGAGATAGACCACCGCCACCCCGGCGGCGCCCAGCGCGCAGAAGACGCCGAAACCGAACAGCCAGCCGAGAAGTCTGAGCATTGCGACCTGAACCTTGAAACCGGGCGCCGCCGGTGAGGCCGGACCAGGCGCGAAAGATTGCGGAATCATACCAGACAAGGGCGGAAATGTGGACGCCCCGACGTTTTGCGAACTTGGCGTGCTACGGCATGGCCAGCCGTTACTGCGTCGTCCCCGCCGTCTTCTGCGTCTGATCGAAGTAGTCGGCGACGCCGCGCGCGAGGGCATTCACCACCCGGTCCCGCCAGTCCGACTTCTGCAGGTTGGCGATATCGTCGGCGTTCGACAGGAACCCCAGCTCGATCAGCACCGAGGGAACATCGGGCGCCTGCAGCACGAAGAAGTCCGCCTGGCGTACCGGGAAGCGGCGCAGCGCGACGCTCGGCTCCAGCTGGTGGATCAGCGCCGCGGCCGCGAGGTAGCTCGATTTGCGCGTCTCGCGCCGCATCAGGTCGACGAGGATGTCCATCACCGCCGGCTCCGACTTCGGCAGCGCCAGGCCCGCCACGATGTCGTAGCGGTTCTCGCCGTCCGCCAGCACCTTGTCGAGCACGTCCGTCGCGTTCTCGTCGCGCGTATAGACGCTGGCGCCGCGGATCTCCGGCTCCTGGAAACTGTCGGCATGCAGCGACAGGAACAGATCCGCCTTGTTCTGGCGCGCGAGGCTGACCCGCTCGTTGAGAGTGAGATAGGTGTCGTCCTCGCGGGTCAGGGCCACGTCGAAGCGGCCGGTCTCGATCAGGACCTTCTGCAGCTGCTGGGCAAAGGTGAGCGTGATGACCTTCTCGTGCAGGCCGTCCGGCGCCGAAGCCCCGTTGTCGATGCCGCCGTGTCCGGGGTCGATGACCACCAGCGGCCGCGTGTCGGTCTCGGCGGCATGGGTTCCCGGGTTGGTGGGCGCGGTGGCCGGGATGGTCCCCTGGTTGGCAAGGGACGCCGCAAGGTCCGTCGCCACCCTGGTCGCGAACTCCTCGGCCGTCGCGGGAATGATGTCGACGACCAGCCGGGCCGGCTGGTCCGCCACCGCGTCGAGGATATAGGCCTGCTGCACCTGCGCCGGCGCGGCCAGCGTCAGCATGGTGCGCGCCCTGCCCCGCTCGGCCATTTCGACCGCATAGCTCGCCACGATCCCCTTGCCGGCCACGTCCGCCGGCGCGAGGATCTTCAACTGGAACGCCTTGACGTCGATCGCTATGCGGTCCGGCTTGTCCAGCGAGGCGATGGCGAACTCGGTCGGTCCGCTGAGGTCGATGATCAGCCGCGCGCGCTCCGGCGTCGCCGAAACACGGGCATCCAGCACGTCGGGATAGTCCTCGATCGATTCGAGCTGGGCGTGCGCCGGCAGGGCCGCGAACAGGGTCGCGACGATTACCAGCAGGAGCTTTGCAAGTCTCGTGATTCCGCCGGAGTGACCGTCGGAGCCGGCAGAATTCAACAAGGCCAGTCTGCTCCCTGAATCAACTCGCATGCACCAGACCAGTCTGGCGATTCTGCGGCGTTACGGCCAGCCGGCCGAGAATGCAAGGATCAGATGCCGCCCGAACCCGTGCGTACCCGAGCCTTTGGAGTTTCCTGTTGCCAATTTGCGGCAACAACCCTAAAGCCTTCTTGAGGCGGTCTGCTGTCCCCACCATATGCCGGAGCGGCGCAATCGACGCCCCTGGCCCCTGACGGGCGGCAGCGGCGGACCAGAGTAAGTGGGTCCGAAGTGCGGCACATTTGGCGCCTCGCAATTGAATCTCGATCCTCCAGGGGGTCGAAGGACCGGCGGCCGTACGCTGGCCGGTTCTCAAGGAAGAGGTCTGATGACGACCGGACAGGCAAACAGTGACGCGATCCCGACCTGCGATTGCGCTTTTGTCGTCGAAGTCCCGGCCGCCTTCGCTCTCCAGTCTCGCGGCGGCGTCAGCGCCACCGCTATTGCCGGCGCTTGTCGCGCCACTTTCCTAGAACCATTCGCCTCGCATGGCGCCAGGATAGGAGGTCCGGCCCGCCGGTCCATCCGTGTCGGCGCGCGACGGCGCGGAGACTTAGTCTATGGCTGCAAAGCGCATGTTGGTGGATGCCATCCACCCGGAAGAAACACGGATCGTCGTCACTAACGGGAACCGTCTCGAAGAATTCGATTTCGAATCCGCCACCCGGCGACAGCTCCGGGGCAACATCTACCTGGCCAAGGTGACACGGGTTGAACCGTCCCTGCAGGCCGCGTTCATCGAGTATGGCGGCAACCGCCACGGCTTCCTCGCCTTCTCGGAAATCCACCCGGACTACTACCAGATCCCGGTGGCCGACCGCGAAGCGCTGCTGCGCGAGGAAGAGGAGCACGATGACGACGAGCATGATCACGATCACGCTTCCGCTCCGGCAATGGCCGAGCCGGCGGCCGAGGACGATCATGCCGAGGACGGCGAGGATTCCAGCCACATCGAGCAGGCCCCGGCCAACAACGAGCCGGTGGAGAGCGTCGGCGGCGGCGATGCCCTCGACGACGTGCAGGAGCGTCGGCGCCCCAGCCAGCGCCGGCACCAGTACAAGATCCAGGAAGTGATCAAGCGCCGGCAGGTGATGCTGGTGCAGGTCGTCAAGGAAGAGCGCGGCAACAAAGGCGCCGCCCTCACCACCTACCTGTCGCTCGCCGGCCGCTACTCCGTGCTGATGCCCAATACCGCCCGTGGCGGCGGCATCTCGCGCAAGATCACCAATGCCGCGGACCGCAAGCGCCTTAAGGAGATCGTCGGGGATCTTGAAGTGCCGCCCGGCCAGGGCATCATCCTGCGCACGGCCGGTGCGTCGCGCACCAAGGCCGAGGTCAAGCGCGACTTCGAGTACCTGCAGCGGCTGTGGGAGAACGTCCGCACGCTGACCCTCAAGTCCCAGGCCCCCTGCCTCGTCTACGAGGAAGGCTCGCTGATCAAGCGCACCATCCGCGACCTCTACAACAAGGACATCGACGAGCTCTACGTGGCAGGCGAGGACGCCTACCGCGAGGCCAAGGACTTCATGCGCATGATCATGCCGAGCCACGCCAAGAACGTGCAGCTCTACAAGGATGACGCGCCGATCTTCTCCAAGTTCAACGTCGAGGGCCAGCTCGACCAGATGTTCTCGCCCACGGTGAACCTGCCGTCGGGCGGCTACCTGGTCATCAACCCGACCGAGGCGCTGGTCTCGATCGACGTGAACTCGGGCCGCGCCACCAAGGAACACAACATCGAGGACACGGCGCTCCAGACCAACCTGGAAGCGGCCGAGGAAGTGGCGCGCCAGCTGCGCCTGCGCGACCTGGCCGGTCTCATCGTCATCGACTTCATCGACATGACGGAGAACCGCTCCAACCGGGCCGTCGAGCGCAAGCTCAAGGAAGCGCTGAAGAACGACCGCGCACGCATCCAGGTGGGCCGCATCAGCCACTTCGGCCTGCTCGAGATGAGCCGCCAGCGCATCCGCTTCGGCGTCGTCGAAAGCTCGACCCACAAGTGCCCGACCTGCAGCGGCACCGGCATCGTCCGCTCGGTCGAGAGCCTGGCGCTGATGGTCATGCGCAATGTCGAGGATCATGTCCTGCGCAAGCCGGGCCAGTCGATCAACGTGCGGGTGCCCACCGACGTGGCGCTTTACATCCTCAACACCAAGCGCGGCACGCTCAACGGTCTCGAGGCCAAGTACGGCCTCTCGATCACGGTCGTCGCCGACGACCATGTCGGCCCGTCGCACTTCGCCATCGAGCGCGGCGAGAACCGCCAGCTCGAGCGCGGCGAGTCGGCCGGCACCCACGTCCGTGTCGATACCGCGACCCTGATCGATGCCGAGGCCGAAGCCGCCGACGCGCTGATCGAGGACGAGGACGACGAGGAAGAGGCCGGCGGCGAGCGCGAGGCCCGTCCTTCCGACGAGGGTGGCGAGCGCAGCGGCCGTCGTCGTCGCCGCCGCCGTCGCGGTGGTGATCGCGGCGAGGAGCGCCCGCAGCGCCAGCCGGCCGAAGTCGCCGCTGCCTCCGATGACGAAGAAGGCGCCGATGCCGAGGGCGAAGTCGCCTCGCAGGAGGCCGATGGCGCAACGACCGAGGACGGCGAGCCCCGTCGTCGCCGTCGTCGCGGTCGTCGCGGCGGTCGCCGCAACCGTCGCAACGAGGAAGGTGGCGAGCAGCCAGAGGGTGGCGAAGCCGCCGTTGCCGCCGATGACGTCGCCGAGGTCGCGGCTGTTGCCGTCCTCCCGGCCGAAGCCGTCGCCGCTCCGGTCGAACCCGTGGCCGAGGTAGCGGCCCCTGCCGCTGCCGAGGAAGCTCCGGCCGAAAAGCCCAAGCGCGGCCGCCGCAAGAAGGCCGAGCCGGTGGCCGAGGCCGCGGCGCCAGCGGTGGAGGCCGTCCCGGCCGAGCCTGCGCCGGCTGCCGAGGAGGCGCCCAAGCCCAAGCGCACCCGTGCGCGCAAGCCCAAGGCCGCGGCTGCGGAGGACGCCCCCGCTGCGGCTGCCGTGGAGGCTTCGGCCCCCGAGGCTTCGGCACCCGAGGCTTCGGCTCCCAAGGCTTCGGCACCCAGGGCTTCGGCTCCCAGGGCCAAGGCCGCTGCCCCCAAGGCCGCTGCTGCCGAAGCTCCCGCCGAGCAGCCCGTCGCTCCGGCCGAGCAGCCCGTCGCTCCGGCCGCCTCCGAGGATGAGCCGGCTCCGCGTCGGCGCGCCCGGAAGGAAATCCCCGAAGGCGAGATCGTCGTCAGCTCGACCGCCGAGCCGGAAGCGGCTCCGGCCGAGGAGACCAAGCCCAAGAAGGCAGGCTGGTGGCAGCGCCGCCTCGGCCTCGGCGGCTGATCTCCGACTGACATTGAACAGGAGGGCGGGACTGGTTCCCGCCC
>JAEYZJ010000262.1 GCA_023430705.1 Pseudomonadota bacterium
TGGTACTAAGTCTCAAGGCTTGGGAGAGTAGGTCGCTGCCAGGTCTGCCAAAAACATGCGCGTCTCATAAACGAAACCGAAAAACAAAAACCCCGCCTGCGAAAGCCGGCGGGGTTTTTGCGTTCAATGACACAAAATGTCGGGCTGGAATTCGACCGCCGGTTGCGGCAAGACAGGGGATGACTTCGCCAGGGCTAGGGACGTGACGGCCGCATCCACATTCGAGCAAGCCTATGCGGCGCACCAGACGGGTAGTCTAGATGCGGCCGCCAGCGGCTATGAGGCCGTGATCCGCCTTGAGCCGCAGCACCACGAGGCGCTGCATCTGCTTGGCGTCGTGCGTATGCAGCAGGGCGACCCGGCCGAAGCTTCGAGGCTGATCCGGCGGGCGATCCGGCTTTCACCGTCCGACGCCCGGGCTCACAGCAACCTCGCTTCGGCGCTCATCGCCGCCTCCCGCTTCGACGAGGCTATCGAGGCGGCTCGCCGGGCTACCGACCTTGCACCAGGGTCAGCCGATGCCTGGGGAAACCTTGGCACCGCGCTCAGCCGGCGTTCACGCTACCCCGAGGCGGTCGAGGCCTATCGCACGGCGTTGCAACTGCAGCCAGAACGAGCGGGCCTCCATAGTGCGGTCGGGCATGCGCTCGGCATGATGGGCCAGTTCGAGGAGGCTCTCATGAGCCACCGTCGCGCCGTGGAGCTGGCGCCGGATCGGCCGGCCTATCGGAATAACATGGCCATGACCTTCGGAAAGGCAGGCCTCAACGCGGAGGCGGAGGCTCTGCTGCGATCGATCGTCGAGGAGGGAAACACCGATCCGGACTATTTCGCCAGTCTCGCCGCCTTGCTGCAAAAGCGGGGCAAGGTGGTCGAGGCTGTGTCGGCGATGGAGAAGGTCAGCGCCGCCTTCGCGCATGCACCCACGGCGCGGCGCCTGATGTTCATGCGTAATTATGTCGACAGCACTACCGTTGAGACGCAGCTGAAGCAGGCGCGAGACAACGCAGCGTTGACCGCCGCGGGCATCGTGCGGCTCCCACCCGCCGAGCCGGTGAGGGATCCGAACCGTCGCCTTAAGGTCGGCATCGTCTCCGGTGATCTTCGCCGCCACGCCGTTGCGTTGTTCCTGCTCGGGGTCGTGCGGGCCCTCGACAAGCGTGAGATCGAGCTGTTCGCCTATTCTGGATCCGACAATGGCGATCCGGTCAACCAGGCGTTCAAGGTCGAGATCCCGAACTGGCGCGGCATCTCCTCGATGACCGACGAGGAGGTGGCTCGGCTGGTCCGGCGAGATGGCATCGACATCCTCATCGACCTTTCAGGTCCTACGTCGGGTGGCCGCGTTGCCACCTTTGCGTACAAGCCGGCCCCCGTGGCCGTGATATGGCTCGGATACTCCGGGACCAGCGGGCTTGCCGAGATGGACTACATCCTGGGCGATGCGATCGTACTGCCCGAGGGACTGGAGCAGTCCGTCGAGCAGCCCTGGCGCTTGCCGGATGCCTATCTCTGCTTCAGTCCGACGGACGAACCGCCGCCCCTCGCTCAACTTCCCGCCATAGCCAACGGTTACGTCACCTTTGGTTCGTTCAACAACCTCAGCAAGGTCAGTGGGGCCACGGTCGATGCCTGGGCCGCAGTGCTGGAGGCGGTGCCGAATAGCCGACTGCTGATCAAGGAGCACAAGAGTGTGAGGAGCGCGGGCAGCGTGCTCGAGGAGTTGATGAAGCGCGGGGTGGCGGCCGAACGCATCGGCGCGCTGGAATGGGTCGACGGGTGGGGCGCGCATCTGCCTATGTACGGCCGGTTCGACATCGGCCTCGACCCTTTCCCGTACAACGGAACGACAACCACCTGCGAGTCGCTTCTGATGGGTGTTCCAGTCGTCACGCTCAGGGGGGACCGCTTCATTTCGCGCGTAGGCGCATCGCTGCTGCACACCATCGGGCTCGACGACTGGATCGCCGAGAATGTCGAGGAGTATGTAGCCATCGCCGTGCGGCGCGCGGGCGAGATCGACCAGTTGGCGGAATTGCGGGCTGGCCTCAGGGCCAGGCTGCTGGCCTCGCCGCTCGGGGACACGAGGCGTTTCGCCCGCAACTTCGAGCGCGCGCTGCGCGGCATGTGGCAGCTCTATTGCGCCGAGGGGTGAGTGGTCAGCCGCGCAACTGTTCCATCCGGCATTGGTCGGGCTGCTTGTCCGGGCGCCAGCGCAAGAAACGGGTGCCGTGTCTGAAACGGCCAGAGCTGACGTGATCGAAGGCGACTTCGATGACGATAGCGTGCTCCAGCGCCTCGTATTCGCCAGTTCGCTCAGTGGACCAGCGACTGTGCCCGCCCGGAGCATGGCCGGTGAAGCCGGGGCCGTTCCGCAAACGCTCGAGGCCTTTAGTCAACGCTGCCTTCTCTTCGGCGGGTATGTTCGAGGTGAACCCGACGTGGTTAAGCCTGCCGGCGTCGTCATAGAGTCCGAGCAGCAGCGAGCCGATCAGACGACTGTCGGTCCCGTAGCGGAAGCCCCCGACGACACAATCGGCCGTCCGGATTCGCTTGATCTTCAGCATGTCGCGTTCCCCCGGCGCATAGGGGGCGCCGAGGCGCTTGGCGATGACACCGTCGAAATCGCCCCCGGCTCCTGCCAGCCACTCATCCGCCAGCCGGCGGTCGACGGTCGCCGGAGAAAGCTCGAGGCCCACCCTTTGGTGTTCGGCAAAGAACTGCTCAAGCCGGGCGCGACGTTCGGTGAGCGGCCGACCGGCCATCTCCAGGCCGTGGGGCGCGACCAGGAGGTCGAAGAGGACCAGGGTTGCCGGCTGTGCCTCGGCCAGCTTCCGGACCCGGCTCGCCGCCGGATGCAACCGCATCTGCAGTGCGTCGAAGCTCAGGTGCCCTTCGATCCGGATCGTGAGTTCGCCATCGAGGACCAGTTCGTCCGCAGGGAGGTACTCGAACAGGGCGACCATGTCGGGAAAGTATCTTCCCAACGGCTTGCCGGACTTGGCGAAGAGCGACACCGCGCCCTTGCGCTTGTCGGCGATGCAGCG
This sequence comes from Pseudomonadota bacterium, assembly GCA_023430705.1. Taxonomy (GTDB): domain Bacteria; phylum Pseudomonadota; class Alphaproteobacteria; order Rhizobiales; family Devosiaceae; genus Devosia_A. Next base: position 3,048 of record JAEYZJ010000262.1, read on the forward strand.
GAAGCCGTCCCACTTCGGCTCGAACTGCCAGCCGTCACCGTCCGGCAACCGTTCCGCGGACTTCGCCTCCATAGCGGCTATTGGCATCCGGCTGGGTCGGACGGCTTCGGGCATGACTACCTCCTCGGCCACAATGCACGAGCGCCAGAATCGTGGCGAGGATCGGTGTCCCGAAGCACTAGACGCGGACTGTTGTTCACCTGTTCGCGATCGACGCAAATGGTCACAAAATCTTCAGTTTCCTCGGCAATCAGTGCGGGCAACGTGTTCCGACCTGCGGCGCTCCCCCAATGACAAAGCCCTTGCACTCCGCCATGCGGTTGCTCGTCTGTTTGTTGATCCTTTTCGGCATGTCGCTGCCTGCGCTGGCGCAGGTGACGATCTTTTCCCCCTTCAACATCGCCGAGGCGATGGACCCGGACGTCAGGAAGACCGCCGACATCCCCTATGCAGACGGGCAGCGCAAGAAGCTCGACATCTACCAGCCCAAGGACGCCATCGGACCGGCGCCGGTCGTGATGTTCATCTATGGAGGCGCGTGGCGGGCAGGTGACAAGTTCGAGTATGAGTTCGCCGGTCGGGCTCTCGCTGCGGCCGGTTTCGTGACGGTGATTGCCGACTACAGGCTCTGGCCGGAGGTCAGGTATCCGGATTTTCTCGAGGATTGCGCGCAGGCCATGCGCTGGATCCAGGACAACGTCGCCGGCTATGGCGGCGATCCAAGCCGCTTCTTCATCGTCGGGCACTCGGCCGGAGCGTATAATGCAGTGACGCTGGGGCTCGATTCCTCGTTCCGGCGTGACTACGGGGTGACGATGCCGATCCGCGCCATTGCCGGCATCTCGGGGCCCTACAACTTCTACCCGTTCGAGTATGACCAGGTGCGCGAAACGTTCGGTCCGGCACCGAACCCCGAAGGCACGCAGCCGATCAATCTCGTGACTTCGGATGCGCCGCCGATTCTGCTCGCCAGCGGCACCAGCGATCCGATCGTGAGGGTGCAGAACTCGCAGGACCTGGCGAAGAGACTGCGGGAGAACGGAGCATGGGTCACCGAGAAATACTATGAAGGCTTCGGCCATCTCGAACCGGTGATATCGCTCGGCGCCATGATGCGTTTCCGTATGCCGGTGCTGCATGACATCGTCGAGTTCTTCCAGACCTTCGGTGCCTTCCCCTCTGGCACGCCGCGCCCGGTCTTCACGCCCGAACCGCCGGAAACCGAGATGACGGCCGTGATCCGGAAGATGGATGAAGTCCTCGCACCCATCTCGGGCGGACGGCGCAACGAGTAGCCGCCCCGGCCGGTTGATGGTGTGCCGGCCGTGCTAGACGTTTATGCTCTTCATCGTAGCGGCCAGGGCTTCGCCGAAGTCGGCCATGCCATCCGCCACGATCCGCCCCACGGCGTAGGCGGCGATGGCATAGAATTTCTGCGCCGCCGGCGTCCTGAGAAAGGCAATATACCGGTCGAGTTCGTCGTCGCTGAGGCTCCGATAGGCATAGGCCATCATGGCCCGCTGGGTCTGGCCGATCTCGACGAGCAGGCCGGGCATCATGGCCTCGACCTGCAGATCTATCTCTTCCCATGGCACCGCGATCTGGCCCTGCTGCTGCGATACCGAGAGCCCGACCAGCAGTGCGCGCAGCGATTGTCCCACCATCGCGGCGGAGATTTCCGCCGAGACCAGCTCCATGAGCTGGTTGACCTGGCGTGAGCGTATCGCAGGAGCGTCCGAGAGCAGCGACCGGCCGAGTGCGATAGCCGCCGACTGCGCATCCGGGCCAAGCAGGGCAGCGTCACGTTCCAGCCCGGTCATGCGCCGGCCAAAGCTCGAGCGGAAGAACTCTCCCAGTGCCTCCTGCTCGTCCGCCGAGAATTTGCCTTCGAGTGAGCGCGCCAGCCGGTCGTGCAAGGTCCCGGCCTCGAATACGTTGTTGGCTGTCGACTCCCACTGCCGGAGGAAGAACTCGTCGTTCGAGATTTCCTCGGTGCGCGCCGTTGATGCGATGCTCGCAGCGAACTGGCTGAAGACCACGTCCAGCGCGGTAGCCCGCATCAGTTCGGCTACGGCGGCCTGCTCGCCCGGTTGCAGGTGTTCGGCCATGGCGCGGTTATACACGGCGTCGGTCAGCGCCAGTGGCGCGAGCGTCAGCGCCAGCACTGCAATCGATCGGACCAGCATCTGCTGCCTCCCTCCCGAGCCACCTTTACCGTACCCCAGAGTTGAGGCCGCCGCCATATCACAGTTCATGCCGGGGTCAGGGACTTGTCTTGGGCATACGCGGGACGGCAAACTCTGGGCCACTACTAGGGAGTGGCGGATATGAAGTATACGCGCCTGGGCCGCACCGGCCTCGAGATCAGTCGCATTTGCTTTGGGTGCATGTCCTTCGGCGACCCCGAAAAGGGTGCGCACGAGTGGACCCTCGACGAGGAGAAGAGCCGCCCCATCCTGAGGGCCGCCTGGGAAGCCGGCATCAACTTCTACGACACCGCGAACGTCTATTCGCTGGGCACCAGCGAGGAAATCGTCGGCAAGGTGCTGAAGGAACTCGGTCCCCGCGACGAGCAGGTGATCGCAACCAAGGTGCACGGCGAGATGCGCAAGGGGCCGAACGGGCGCGGCCTCGGCCGCAAGGCGATCCTGAGCGAGATCGATAATTCACTGCGTCGGCTGGGCACGGACTATGTCGACCTGTACCAGATCCACCGCTTCGATCCGCTCACGCCGATCGAGGAGACCCTGGAAACGCTCAACGATGTCGTCCGCGCCGGCAAGGCCCGCTACATCGGCGCGTCCTCCATGGCGTCCTGGCAGTTCCTCAAGATGCTGATGACTTCCGAACGGCACGGCTGGGCGAAGTTCGTCTCGATGCAGAACCAGCTGAACCTGATCGAGAGGGAAGAGGAGCGTGAGATGCTGCCCCTCTGCATCGACCAGGGAATCGGGGTGATCCCGTGGTCGCCACTAGCGCGCGGGCGACTGGCGCGCCCGTGGGGTGAGACCACGGCACGAATGGAAACCGACGAATACGGCAAGACGCTCTATCTAAAGAGTGAAGCGGCGAACCGCGAGATCAATGGCATCGTGGGCGAAATAGCGGCGGCGCGCGGAGCGCAGATGGCGCAGGTGGCTCTGGCCTGGGTGCTGCAGAAGCAACCTGTTGCGGCACCGATCGTCGGCGTCACCCGGCTTTCCCAGCTGGAGGAAGCGCTTGGTGCACTCGAACTCGAGCTGAGCGCGGACGAGGTCACCCGCCTGGAGGCACCCTATCAATCGACAGGGGAGCGGAGCTTCCGCTAGCCCCGTGGTACGACGGTCGCGCCGCCGAGGACGTCAGGCGGGTTCGCGGATGACCGATGCGGCCGAGCGCTTCTCCTTGCCGTGGAACACTGCCTCGATGTTGTTGCCGTCCGGGTCCAGTACGAAGGCAGCATAGTAGCCGGGATGGTAGCTGCGCTCGCCGGGGCCCCCATTGTCGGCACCGCCGGCCGTCATTGCCGCCTTATGGAAGCGCTGCACCATGGCTTCGTCGCGCGCCTGGAAGGCCAGGTGAACGTGGGAGACTTGCTGCCCCGGTCCGGGCCGCGTGACGAAGAGTTCGTCGGCTTGGAAGTAGTCCTCCGTGCTCGCGCCAGGTGGCAGTTCGAGCGCGTCCAGAACCGCCGCATAGAAGGCGGTGGAACGTGCGAGGTCGGCGACGTTGATATGCACATGGTCGATCAGGCGTCCGACGTGCAGCTGCATTCGGGTTCTCCCTGCTGGCGAAAGGATCAGGGCGAAACGAAAAGGCCGGCTGCTGGTTGCGGCCGGCCTCGTACCTGAACTGGCGAGCGACGACCTACTCGGCCTTGTCGGCGCTGTCTGAATTCAGCTGGCCGTACTTCTCAGCACCGATCGTATTGAGCAACTGCAGCTGGCTCTCGAGGAAGTCGATATGACCTTCCTCATCGGCAAGAAGCTCCTCGAACAGGTTCTTGGTGACATAGTCGCCAAGCGACTCGCAGAGTTCGCGGCTGGCTTTGTAGGCCTTGCGTGCATCGTACTCGCCGGCGAGATCGCATTCGAGCACTTCCTTGATGCTCTGACCGATGCGAAGCGGGGCGACGCGCTGAAGGTTGGGATGACCCTCGAGGAAGATGATGCGCTCGATCAGCTTGTCGGCGTGGTGCATCTCCTCGATGGACTCCGCGCGCTCCTTGGACGCCAGTCGGGTGTACCCCCAGTCCTGAAGGATGCGGAAGTGTACCCAGTACTGATTCACGGCACCGAGCTCGAGGAACAAGGCCTCGTTAAGCCGCTCGATGACCTGCGCTTCGCCTTTCATTCCGACCTCCATGGCGTTTGCGACGCATGGCCGAAAGCCGCGCATGAACCGGATGGGGTTCGGCGGGCGGCTGTTCGGACATTTGAAGGTGGTACTCTTCAGTCACCGCGAGGATAATGTCCACCACATTCGGAACGCAGCCAGCGCATTTGCAGCGCTTGTTGAGCTCCCGGTAGACCATGGCGGGAACGATGATCTGCCACGGATCCTCCTGCAACAGGCCCACAATGATCTGCTTGATCTCCCTGTCGGTGATCACGTTGCATTGGCAGACTAGCATTGGGCAGGCGGAGGCTCTCTCGGTTTCCTCCGATAAAACTCCTCAAAAACTTGATTGTCAATGTCAGTTATTGGGCGGGATCGTCGAATGGAGCGGGGTTGGGGCAGGTCGAACGGTGGCGCTCCCGGCCAGCCTGGCTTTCTGGCCCGTCACAAGGACCTACTGGCGAGCAGTCGAGACTGCTCAGCCGCCTTCCTTCTCACGCCGGCTGGCGAGCACCGCAACCGATGCCGCGACGCGGTGTGCGCTCGAGAAAAACTCGCGGTGGATCAGAAAGAGGACGGTGATGAGGCTTGCAGCGACCGCCACCCACTCGGACGCGAACCAGAACACCATCGGCACCGCGAAGTAGTAGGCGCGAATGCCGTTGTTGAAGTTCTTCGCGGCCAGCGTGTTGAGCTGGGCGATGGCATCGATCTCGTCGGGCGTCGTGCGCTCCGAATGCTCGATCGCACCCAGCAGGATGCAGAAGTGGTTGAACTGCCTGAGCGCCAGGGTGAACGAGAAGAAGCTCAGCACGAACACGGCCAGCGTCGCGAACAGGTGGATCTGCACCTCCTGGATCGAATAGTCGGTCCTGATGCCTACCGCGGTGAGCGTATCCATCAGCGTCGTGAGGTTGCCGAAGGCGGTGAACACGCCAAGCGCCAGGATCGAGGAGGTCGAGGCGAGGAAGCTCACAGACCCCATCAAGTTGCCCGCCAGGATCGCGTCGAGTGGGGTGTCTCGCCTGACCGCGTTTGCCACCCAGCGGCGGCGCTGCATCGACATGATCACCGACAGCGACGGCCGCCGTCGTTCCAGCAGCGGCACGCCATAATTGTAGGCAAACCAGCAGAGCAGCGGAAAAATCGTCGTAACCAAGGTCATCGGACGGGAGCCCCCGGAGAATCGGTGGCTCCCTTATAGCGCGATGACGCCTAGCTTTCCCTAGAGGGCTTCGGGTCGCGCTGTAAGGCGACCCGCCGCCGAGAGACCCCTGCCTGCAGCCCTAGAGGGTGCGTGGAAAGCGCATGAAGATCTGCTGGATGCCGTTCAGGACCTCCTCGGAGAGGGTCAGGTCGGCCGCGGCGATATCCGTCTTCAGTTGCTCCATTGTTGTCGCGCCGATGATCACCGAGGTCATGAATGGTTTGGTCAGGCAGAAGGCGATGGCCATCTGGTTGACGTCGAGCCCGTGCTGGCCTGCAAGCTCGATATAGGCGCGGATCGCCGGTTCGGTGAACGGGTTCGAGCGGTAATTGCCGCGGGGGTTGGATACGTCGCCGCGCGAGCCGGGCGGAATGACGCCGCCGAGGTACTTGCCGCTGATCGCGCCGGCGGCCAGCGGGGAGTAGGCAAGCAGCCCGACATCCTCATGGTAGGCGAGCTCGGCGAGGTCGAGGTCGTAGTAGCGGCGCAGGAAGTTGTACTCGTTCTGGATGGTCTGGACCCGGGGAAGGCCAAGCTCCATCGACAGCTTGAGGTACTGCATCGTTCCCCAGGCCGTCTCGTTGGAGAGGCCGAAGTGGAGGATCTTGCCCTCCTTCACGAGCTCGCCCATCGCCTGAAGCACTTCGAGCATGTTGGGGAGCACGCTGTCGCGGTCCTGCTTATAGGGATCGTAGTCCCAGGAGCCTTCCCAGTGGTAGTGGCCGCGGCGGGGCCAGTGAATCTGGTAGAGGTCTATGCGGTCGGTGCGGAGCCGGCGCAGGCTGCCTTCCACGGCCTCGCGCACGCCGGCGCCGTCGATACCGCGTCCCCCGCGCACCCACGGACGCCCGCCGCCCGCAACCTTGCTGGCGAGCACGATCTGGTCACGCTTGCCGGTCTTGGCGAACCAGCTGCCGATGATCTCCTCGGTCTTGCCGTAGGTCGATGCATCCGGCGGAACCGCGTACATTTCGGCCGTATCGAAGAAGTTGATGCCGCGGTCGATGGCATAGTCCATCTGGGCATGGCCCTCGGCCTCGGTATTCTGCTTGCCCCATGTCATGGTGCCAAGGCAGATCTCGGAGACCATCACGTCAGTGCGGCCGAGCTTCTTCATCTTCATCTG